>JACRDE010000528.1 GCA_016212935.1 Desulfomonile tiedjei
ACTGCGAAAAGTGCTGTAGCCCCACCTGGTGGATGGAGTGTCCTAGTCACCTGCATCACGGCGATAGCAGTAGCTGTTCCGACGGAGGCCGCTAGCCATGGATGACCGTACAAGAGCTTGAAGGACAAGACACCAATAAATGCCGAGAGCACATGTCCGCCAACTAGGCTTCTTGGTTGAGCAAAGAAGTGGCGTCTGTTGCCAAATACCAGAACCGCCGAGGCACCGAACGCACTTATCAGAGCAAATGCAGCTTGGCCGTCGGGAATGTTGAAGTGTGCAAAACCAAGACCAGCGATTCCGATAAATGTACCGAGCCACCAACGCCAAACCTCGCGAAAGGGCATTTTGTCGAGATAATTGGGTTCTTCTTGTCGCAATTCCGAAGAATCATCCATTGAAAATGCTCCCTCAAAAGCTTCGTCGCAATCTGATCCTCTAAAGGGCTGAAAACTGAGCTGGTACCAGGCATACTCACGCATGTACCCAAAACATTTCATGTATTCGGACTGGCACGTCTTATTCAGTCACACCTTTTCCTAGAGCGCTATCGACTTGTGCCTGGAAGGGGTTCGGTCTTGTCATTTTGACGGCACAACGACATGCGTGCGTGTGTCCACAAGACTTCCCTTTTCTAGATCGAGTAGAATGTTTATTCGCCGCCCCAGGAGAACAAGCAATGCTAAACATGGAAACTTCTGCGGCCTTCATCAAGCCACCGCACAGATCACATAAGATCTCTATTTCATTCTTGGCCGTATGACTGGCCAGCACTTCACGACTTGAGTTGCATTCGGTGCATAGGAATTCGTAGATCGGCATGATGGATTATCCTTTTCGAGTTCAGCGGACCCTTGGCCCATTCTCCTTCATTGCGGCCGCAAGTCCACGCAATAGCCAAATCATCGGAGTTAATCCGGCCTCTGGTTCAGAGGGAGCATGAGCACCCTCTGAACTCTAACTAAACCGGTGTCCAAAAGTGGGGTTCTTACGCAATCGCAGCGACGTGATCCTTGACCAAGGTGACCGCAGCGTTAGCATCCGAGCCATACTTCGCACCCATCTTTTCTGCAATCTGTTCATTGATGGCCGCCCCACCGACCATCAGAAGATACTGTGCGGCCTGCCCCTGCGACCTGAGCGCATCGACAGTTTCTTGCGCATACACTACCGAGGAGTTGGTCATCACCGACATGCCAATGGCAGCTGCGTTGTGAGCCTTTGCTGCTTCAACAAACTGTTCGGGTCGTACGTTTTTCCCCAGGTCGATTACGTTGAAGCCACTTGCCTTCAGCATCAGGACCACAAGGTTTTTCCCTATGTCCTGGGCATTGCCGCGAACCAATCCCACGACCACGGTCTCCTTCTTACTCTCGCCCGACACTGACTCGAGGAGCGGAGTCAAGATGGCCATTGCCTTTTCCATTATCTTGGCGGACTTCAACAGATCGGTGACAAAGCGCTCATTGCGTTCATACAAGTCTCCAGCCATCTTCATTCCCAAGGCGAGGCCGTCGAAGATGATCTGCTGAGGGGATAGGCCGCGCTGGAGGCCCTTGTTCGTCCATTCCATCACCTTCTCCCCGTCGTATTCCAGGATAGCATCAGCAAGATTCAGAAAAACCTCTTGCTCGGGAGTCTTCTCCGCTGCCTGGGCTTTCTGTATTCCCATCTTGACGAGTGGATCGCTTTCCGTAGAGATCTGCCGCATACCTTGATGCTTTGGGTGCCCGGGCAGGTAGACTTTGCTCAGGTCTCCAAGGGCCTCCACGTCCATCGGGTACTTGATCGCGGCACATGTATCGATCAAAGCGCGCAAGTTTTCGTCCGGGACCGTCCAGTCTATGTCACAACCCGGCATGCAGATGAAACCTCCATTGTATCCGACTTCAGCCGCCAGCTTCTTCACCTCGTTAGCCACGTCCTGAGGCGTGCCGTGAGTAAGCGTCGAGTAAGGGCTGAGGGAGCCCATCAGAGACATCTGTCCACCTATGGCCCGCTTGGCGACATCTGCGCCTGGGTACAGGTCTCCATTGAAA
>JACRDE010000529.1 GCA_016212935.1 Desulfomonile tiedjei
AGACCCTTCGCATGTCATCACTGATCTCGCTCGATAGAGGAACTCAGGTTTGATCCTGATAGGCTCGCATGGGCGCTCAGGCTTAAAGCGACTTCTTATGGGTAGGGTGACCGAACGGGTTATTGGTCACGCTCCATGTCCAGTACTTGTTGCCAGAACATGAATATCGGAAGAGCACCAATTATGACGTTTCACAGTAAAAAGACTTTCTGAAGAAGATAATGCTACAGGAGATGCAAATGAAAGTCCTTGTGGGTGTTGATAAGAGCCCGGAATCTCATACTGCATTAGCCTATGTATGCCATCTGCTCGAGCATTTTGACGCAGATGTCCATGCCATATATGTTAAACCCGACGAGGTGCAGATTGCCCCGGAGAGTTTCTATGCTCCGTTTTTTTCCAAAGAGGGCCTTGAGCGGTGGCTGGATTCGGAAGCACTTCAGGTACGAACTGGAGCCGCCAGCAAGTGCGAATACTGTTTGGCGGGAAAAGTGCCTTGCGAACCGTTGATTGCCGAAGGTGATCCTGCTGAGACGATTCTAGAGCAGGCCGAAGATGGAAAGTACGACATGATCGTGCTGGGTTCACACGGGCTATCTTATCTCAGGGGCTTTCTTCTAGGCACTGTTCACGCCAAGATCCTGCACAATGCGAACAAGCCTGTATTGATTGTCCGAGATTTTCGCGAGATCAAGAAGGTGCTGGTCGCGTATAGAGGTTCGAGCTGCGATCAACAAGCACTCGAGTTTATAGCTCGGCTTCTGGCCCGCAAAAGGCCTGAGATCACCATCCTTCATGTTCAGGAGGCAAGGGACGGAGAAAATAAGAAATCTGCTGAGGCCTGTCTGATAACTGGCCATGAAACTCTCAGAACCTTCGGCCACGAGCCAGTGATCAAGACCCTGAGAGGAGATTTTGTGGATGAAATTCTAAAAGAAGTGAGGGGCTCCCTGTATGATCTCATTGTACTAGGAGCGTACGGGCATCGCAAGCCAAGATTCTTGCAGCTAATCAGTGACGAAGCGCTCAACTTGGTCCGATCTACCACGCTGCCGGTACTGGTGTTCAGAGACAATTCCTCTGAACGCACTAAGAGATGAGACCTCTTTCTTTTGATAGACGGGGCTGGCCGAATAAGAATGAAATACTAATTCTAACCAAACTTTTGACGATCACTGTGATTGGGCATTTCATGAGGAGGCTCGGCCAAAGAGGATTATGGCACGGAAAGCAATTCCATTACGTATGAGCAAAGATCAAAGGAGGCTTTTGGAAACGTGGGTCCGTGCCAAGACCATACCCCAAAGGGTTTTCTTTCGAGCACGGATTTGTCTGTTGGCCGCTGACGGTTTCTCCAATGCAGCCATAGCTCAGGAGTTACATACGTGTCGGCCCACTGTCTCACTTTGGAAAAAGCGCTTCGAAAAGCAAGGTCCTGACGGGCTGACTAAAGATGCTCCGCGAGGACCGAGTTCAAAGAAGATGGGGGAAGAAAAGGTTCGGGCTATTATGGAGGCAACCCTCTATATGGTGCCCCCTGATGGCGATCGCTGGACGACACGTACGTTGGCCAAAGCTCAAGGCGTTAGCAACGCCACTGTCGCCCGAATCTGGAAGGCAAACGGTTTCAAACCGCAGCGAAGAAGAACCCCACAGACATCGAGGAATAATGGAGCAAAACTGCGCACTGGAGTCATCTCGATGTTTGGTGATTCCCGCAGAGGTTGCACGTCGAAGAAGCCGATCAATTCAGAAGACCATCTCAAGAAAGGAGCGGGCAAACCGAGCGACTCGTGAAGACATATAAGAAGTGAAGGAGAAGAGTCTACAATTTGGCTATTCCAGCCCATAGCGTTTAATTTTGCGCCACAAGGACACCCGGTCTATTCCGAGGGTCTCTGCAGCCAGGGTCTTGTTTCCCCCTGTTTCTTCCAACACCTGCTTTATATATCTGATTTCCTGCTCTTCCAGTGTGGGAAGGCTTCCATCCTTACGTCTATATGTCGTGATTTTGAGGTTTCTAATATCGTCGGGCAAATGCTTTTCTTCTATTATACCATCAGTGGCGAGAGCGATTCCGCGCTCGATTATATTTTCGAGTTCTCGCACATTTCCCGGAAAATCGTAGTCCATGAGTATGTCGAGGACTTCTTTGGACAGGATAGGCATATCTCGCTTCATCAAACGTGAATGCTTTTCGACAAAGAATTGTGCCAGGACCGGAATATCGCCTTTTCGCTCGGCAAGCGGCCGCAAATCCAAAGATACCACGTTCAGCCTGTAATACAGGTCCTTGCGGAATTCGTTGGACTCCACCGCTTCGTGCACATTTCGGTTGGTAGCGGCAATGAAACGCACATCCACGTTTAAGTTTACCGTCCCTCCTACCCGCATAAGCTGGCGTTCCTGAATAACTCTAAGGAGTTTTGCCTGCATGTTTACGGACATTTCCGTGATTTCATCAAGGAAAAGTGTACCGCTGTTGGCAAGTTCTATAATTCCGGGCTTGCTGACATGGGCGCCTGTATAAGCCCCCTTTTCGTGGCCAAAAAGCTCATTCGCCAGCAATTCTTCGTTGAATGTCCCGCAGTTGACAGCCATCATCGGGCCCTCGCTTCTTCGGCTGTGCTCGTGAACGAAGCGAGCGAGCAACTCCTTGCCAGTGCCGGATTCCCCTGTGATAAGCACGTTGCAGTCGGTGGGAGCGATCTGCCTTGCCACTTGAAGAATTCGCAGTATGGCCGGATCCTTGGTAATGAGCTTCACTTGGCCGCCATGTTGAAGCTTTTTCAATTCTTGTCGTAGTTGAAGGTTTTCCTCTCTCAAACGTATTTTTTCCAAAGCCTCGGCCACGACCTTTCGCACAGCATCAATCCGGTAAGGTTTCGATACGTAGTGATATGCCCCTTTCTTCATCGCTTCGATTGCTGAATCCACTGTGGCATAACCTGTTATCATTATAACTTCTGTGTAAGGATGTCGCTGCCGGCATTCCTCCAAGACCTGCATGCCATCGATTTTCTCCATCTTCAGGTCTGTGAGTACCACGTCAAAGCCTTGGCTCTTCACCAGGTTTATCCCCTTGGGGCCCGTCTCGGCAGTCGTGATCTCGTATCCCTGCTTCTTGAGGACGTGCTCCAGGTTTGTCAGCGCCATTTCCTCATCATCGATAATTAGTATTCTTGGAGGATAGTACATCACGAAAGCTCCGCTCCTGGTAATCTAATAGAAAAAGTGGTTCCCTTCTCCGGTGAACTCTTGACCTGAATCGTGCCTTTGTGCCGTAAGACTATGTCGTGCGTAATAAAGAGGCCCAAGCCTGTGCCTTTACCCACATCTTTGGTAGTGAAAAACGGATCGAATATTTGAGGCAGATCTTCCTCAGGAATTCCTTTTCCGGAATCGGATACTCTGATTTTTACTGTCCCGTCTCCTTTAGCCAGGGCCCTTATTATCACCTCTCCTTCGCCATCTATAGCCTGAAACGCATTCGAAATAAGATTGGTGAAAGCTTGCTCGATCTTCCGCCTATCAACAGAAACATGCAGTTTCGGGTCAATTTGCACCATCACCCGGACGTCTTCAGGCTTTTCACTTGAGAGTAAGTCGAGGGTCCTTTCAACCACTTCTTTCAAGTTCACGCTTTCCATGTAGAGTTCTTTTGTGCGAGAAAACTCCAGAAGATGCAGAATGAGCGTGCGGGCTTTTTCTACCTGCTCCAATACGTTCTTCAAGAATTTGCGCTGGAATTCTTTGTTGCACTCGTCCAGCTCTTCCAAAAGAATTTCGCAGGCTGAGGAGATGTTTGAAAGCGGATTGTTCACCTCATGGGCGACACCCGCCAGCATGGTGCCCAAGCTCGCGAGTTTCTTCGATTGAACCAACTGTTCTTCTCGGTCTTGCAGTTCGAGGGCCATACTGTTGAATGCCATCAGAATGTTTCGGATGTCTCGTTCGACTGGCAAAGATTCGATCGGTTCGAAAGCCCCCTGGGCTATCCTAGTCGTACCTATCTCCAGTAGTCGTAGAGAACGAGTGACCTTAGTGAACAAAAAACTCCCTATAGCCACTAGTCCGCACCCTACGACGATGAGCCCGAATAAAGGAAGCGTGACTGTTGCCTTCATCGTTTCTTTTATCGAATCTCGTTTTCGCTTGGCCACGGTCTCCGCGAACTGCGCCATAGCATTGCCCGTTTTTCTGATGGAGCTTTCGCAGTCACCCCTTACATCCTGGCCCGCGGAGGGTTGTTCTTTGATCATTGGGCCTGAACACTGACCCAGAAATCGACCGTACTCAGTGAGAGAGGCCTTGAATGCCGTAGTCTCTTGAGGTGAGGACAGGGCCTCTATTTTCGGGGTGTTGGCCTCGAGTAGGGCTTCAACCCTCCTTAAGTGATAGAGCGCAGTAGTCAAGGAATCCTTGTCTGCATAGAGAAAATAGTTTTTCTCAAACCTACGAATTTCGAGTACGGATTCCTCCAGTTTGCTTACGTTCTCAAGATAACTGATTTTTTCCTCTAGAGAACGCATGGTGTAATAGCTCCCAAGAATCGTTGCCGTCATGAACAGGTATACCACTGCTGCGCCAATGATCACCTTGTGACGGAGGCTTATGCTGCGTAGAGCTGAAAACATGGTCGATCCTGAATCCTTAGATCTAATCAGGGATCAAGGCGAGCCCGATGTTTCTTACTGAGCAACTTTTGTTCCAAGTGCTTGAATGACCTCACCAAGGCTTCAATATATTATAATCACACTACTTTCTTCAAGCCACTCATGCTCCACAGTTGAGGCCGGCACAAGTCCCGAGCCACTCATGTTGCATTATGTAACGTCAGTTCCAATCTCGCAAGTCGCCTGAGCCCAAGTCTCCATATTTTCCTGTTTCATTATGCAACAGGCATTTCCATTTGACTTCGTCTCGTACATCGGATGAAAAACCCGTTAGCTTACAGAGCGTTCACCACCAGCAAGTGTTTCATGCATGAGCAATGCGCAGCACGTGATTCACCCATCAAGACTTGACAATTTAAAGAGAAAAACAGACTGCGTTGCAAACAGCAACAGCAATTGCATCGGCGTAACGTCCGCCTATTTGCCCAATTTTCAGACGTTTTTTCGACTCAGGAACTGTTGGGCGTTGCAAAGCGATACAGAAAGTCGTTGTTCAGTAACCGAAGAACCAGGTTTTTTCCGTATTTTCGTCTACTTCTAGTATGGCATGAAAATTGTTAACGATCCGATAGCGGAGGTCGGCATGAAAAAAATAAAGAGGAAGCTCACAGCGATGCTCAATGCGGTGACCTTTGCTGAAGCCGGGGAACATGGGACGGCCATAGAGTGCCTGGATGAGACAATTGTTGATAGGCCGCTCGATGCCAGCACCTCGAACCAAGGATCCTCAAAATTGATCGGTAATGCGAATCTCGTTAGCCGAGCCGAAGATCAAATGGTCGCAGCAACTTTCGCCGAAGCGGGTGAATTCAGTACAGCGCTCGAAATTCTGAGAACCCGAAGACGTTCTCAAAACCTGTTATTGATACTTGATGGTCGTGCGACTGAATTGGATGCTTTCATGTACGCAGTGAATCTTTGCCGACGCATGCAAGCCGGTCTGGAAGTAATTGCTGTTGCAGGTGAAATGGTTGAAAATGATGTTTCCACGGTGAATACCGCAGCGAGCGAGCGCATGACGGAGATGTCTCGCCTTGCCGCGCAGCATGGCGTATCGTGCGTGGTCTCAATGCTGCCTGGATACTCGAATAAAGATTTGCTAGATTACATGCGAAAGCATAAAGAAATCGCAGCAGTTATCTACAGTCCATATAACGACAAAGGAAACAGTGGCCGCAAAGTCGGTCTTTTGCGTATACTCGAGACAATCGTGGAGAGATTTTCAATTCCGTTGGTGAAGGTATTAAACAAGCAGGCTACGGAAGCGCATGCGCGATAGGAAAAGTGGGCCTGCGTTCCGCATGTATCAATCCTGCAATCAAAGATGGTGGAGCTTTTTCGCGACGACAGGTTCGATGTGACGGACCTCGTCAATTGCTGCGAGATTAGCCAGTCGTTCTCCTGTTTCCACCTCTAATCGGATCTTATGAGTGCCATAATGAAGATTCATCGGATCCATTCCCGCAGCCAAGGCTACCTGATGCCCCATGGTTTTCGGATCCACGTCTTGGTGGAACACCAAGTCCACAATCTTGGATTCGCTGCCAGACGACTTCTCAGGAATTAATGAAAAACTCAATAAGGAACGAGAATCTGGATCGGAACCGGATTCTAGCGAAGGGCCGATCTTAAATCCCTTCATGTAGGTATTGGCCCATTCTACAAAAGGAAGGGACCGTATTGCCTCAAGGTCTGATGGCTGGTATTTGCACATGTAAGTTTGATCTGGCACATATTCTAGCACTGCGACATGTTTGGCAGCAAGCTCGGCCTTCTGATCCTTTGTTAGAGGAGCTTTTGTCTGAATGAGGATATAGTTTGATTCCGATGCGTTCGCTGCATACAAGCCTGCTGCGGCCAGTTCAATACTCTGTTTGATAGGATCGAAACTGATTCCATTAATGGTTATAGTCGCCATATTTCCTCGCAGCTATTTTAGCCACCTGAGAAACCTTCTCGAAGAGTCAATATGAACATGACGGAAACTCCACACGTCAACGCCTTGAGAATGGATTACGGCTCACTTGGATCTTCAGACAATTATAATCGAAAATAGTTGGGACGGATTCCATCGGATATCCGTCCCCATCAAAAATTGCATTTCTCAATCCCTATTTTGCTTCCATACGTTTGTTAGGCCGTACGAGCCACGAGTGCATAAGACTGTGGTTTCACGATTCGGTAAGCCTTGACAACGATCTCTACGTGACCGGCAGGCACATTCTGCCATATAACCTGTTCCACGTTGTTCTTTCGATCAAAACTGGAGGAACCCGGAGCCGCATTACCGTGCCACTCTTGCCCGTCTGCGGTGCGCACGATAAGGTCGAGGTCGTTCTGAAGTGTCTCTCCAGGTGGATCGGTCCATACCAGGGTCACTTTCAACATTTCTGCACCTTCGGGGACCTGCACGGTCAAGCGCTCTTCATCCTCGCTATCCAGCGCGTTGGCCTCATCCTTAAAGACATGGATCTGGGCGGCAGTCAATGGGCCGAGTGTGGCTGCCATGTCGACAATCCCGAACCCTTCGTCATTGTTGGGGATTGGTCCTGCCTCAGTCGGAACGTATTGGCCATTCAGGTTCCGTGCTCCGTTCATCAGAAGAGCCTTAACTAGGGCTGCACTGGGTTCGGGCATGCCGCGTTCTTTGATCAGGAACTCCCTTACAATTGCAGCGCATCCCGCAACTAGGGGGCAGGCCATACTCGTGCCGCTGTCGAACATGTACAATGGGTCATTGGAGAGACCAAATCCTGTTCCGCTGGTTGCTCGAGAGCGGGTTGACAGTACATACGTCCCGGGAGCCACGACATCTGGCCTTATTCTGCCGTCATTGGTAGGGCCGCGACTGCTGAAGGCTACCATTCCCTCGGGGCTGTCGGCTGTTTTGTCAGAGAAAAGAGGATCTTTTGGGAAGTCGCCAGGCCATGCTCGTCCATAAGTCAATGGAAAGTTTGGGCGATTGTTCTCGGAAGCTCCCACCGCTATGCAATTCTTCGCTGTAGCAGGCGGAGCAACTGAACCAGAGTCCACGATCCCATTATCATTCTTATCCGCTCCATCATTTCCCGCAGCGAAACAAATCACGCAATCCCGATGGTTCCAAACGAAATCATCCAGTTCGTTAGCATTTGAGTCATACACGCCGAAATTGAGCGTACTTCCCCAAGAATTGGAATGAACGCGAGCACCATCTTGATATGGGGCAGCGAATAGTCCGTGAAGGTCGTCCGGCAATCCACCCAACCCGCCGAAAGAATCAATGACTGACTGTAGAATCAGCTTCGCTTTGGGAGCGGTTCCCCGAACGGAGTGGCCTAAAACAGCGGAGTTCCCATCCCCCAGGACCGAACCAGCCACATGGGTACCGTGTCCATGAGGATCATTGGTCTTATTAGGTCCACGTCCTAACCCATATAGTTTTAATACGCGACCGAAAAAGGCCGGATGCACATCTATTGTAGAGCCCTTGTCTAAGCCGGTGTCTGCCACTGCCACAATCTGGCCTTCACCCTCGAGTCTAATGGGGCCTGCTGGGTTGGCATCTAAATGCAGGATTTGACGGGCTATATCGTTGTGCAGTTTCTTAGAAAATACAGGTTCGAGGTGACGCACCTGGTCCAACGAAGCTAAAGCCTCCAGTCGTGCTTCTTCTACCTTCAGTCGAATCTTTCTGCCAGCGCTCTTAATATCTCCAGGATCGAGTCCTACTGCTGAGGCAACCTGTTCCACCACGGTCTTCGGATCAATGCCATCGTGAAGCACGATATCCACCTTCTTCGGTTCCCTGTTAAATCCTTCATCCACAGTCAGAGCCATTTCCAGCAAGTTGCACGAACCCGGCGCTGCTCCGGTAGCAGTTGTAAGCGCTGGATTGATTTTGAACCCCCTCATGTACACGTTTGCCCATTCGACGAACGATAGCGAGCGAATAGACTCGAGGTCAGTAGGCTTGAATTCGCAAATGTAAGTTTCATCGGGAACATATTCCAGAATTACTACGCCCTTGGTGGCAAGCTCAGCCTTTTGATTTTTTGACAGGGGGCCTTGGGTTTGAATGAGGACGTAGTTCGATTCCGAGGCGTCGGCAGCGTGTAGATCCGCTGCAGACAAGGCAAGTTGTTGTGCCAACGGATCCACGGTCATTCCGTTGATTGTGATTCGCTTTCCCATTCTAGCACCTCCTGAGGTTTTTGGGCATAGTCTTTGGAATATGTTCAGATGTCCGTCATGGTGACTTTTGTGCCTCTATTCAGAGGCAAGCTCGGGACCGCTACCCTCCCGAAGGGAGAGCGCTGTTGTGAGCCATTATCGCTTCGCTTTAGCTGCATTAATTCTTACCCGATTCGGAGTCAGCAAGTCGGTTGTGAAACGACTACTGAACCGACGCACATCCGGACCTGTGTCTTCAATGAAGGAATGAGGGAGTTCGTAATTGGGGAGCATGCCAACGGTGCCCATATCATCGGCTGCGAACAAGGCGGTATTGCTTTTGCCGAAGCGGTCATCAGAATGAAGATGTCCGAAATGATCACAAAGCCACTGCATCCATACATCGGTCTTGACGTCCTCAAAACCCGGTGTGAAATAATTTGGGTCCTCAGCAGCGTTTGGGCCCCATGACAGGCAACCGCAAACGCGTGGATCGCCGGAGAACCATTGAATCGCAAGTGGGCCGCCTGACTGGCCGTGTGCGGCATCAATATCTGTGATCAGTTGCCTACCTTCGTAGATCCCTGTGCACGCTCCATCTTCGTCAACCCACATCTCATCACGATGGTCCCCAGGAAATCCGACATGGGCGAAACGATCTCCTTCGCGGGTCCAGCGATCAACCGGAAACTTGGCCAAGGTCCCCAAGAAACCGGTTCGAAAACCTGCCGCCTGTGTAAGAGAAATGAGAGCCCAATCCCGAGAATGGCCAGCATTGACGGCCCGCATCTCTGAATACTCGTAGACTCCGTAAGGCATTGCCGCTCGATTCCTCCCCGGAATGAACCGGAAGCTTTGAATATCGTGGAATTGGTTACTGGCGTTCTTGACAACGTGTCCTGCCGTAAGGACGGTATAGTCACTGACCAAGCTACCGCTAGCAGTGTAACCGCCTCCTCCCCGTAATTTAATCTCAATGTGTCCCACGCACCGGCTTGGAAAAACATCGGGTCGAGCCACGGGGATCCGATCGTCGAGGAGTCTGATTTCCTCAAACAGCGTCGGGGTTTCGTTCACAAGCACAGTAGATTGAATGTCCTGATTCGATCCCACTTTACAGTCTCCTTTCATGGGTGTTCGTGTCGGCTGGCTCGAGACTTCCGCACCTGCCATGTGGACCTGCATTGCGCCCAGCCACTTATTTGTGCGGCTCAAGGCCGGTTGCCGCCAAGTTCGTGACGTTTCTTGTGCGATGGCACGGTAATGCAGTACAAGGAGCACATCAAATCCATCGCCCGCTAGCGGCTTATCTTCGACGGAGAACCGCTTTTCTGGAAGCGATCCAGCAAAGTTCAGTCATGGCAGCATTGACCTGTTCGATGATCTGCTTCATTTCGCTGAACTCCGGAATGAACTTTGCGCCGAACTCTATGGTGAAGGCTGTTATTTTGGTCTTTGCGGGATCAGCCATGTGGCGGGAATAGGCGTAGTCCGAAGACGTGCCAGTGGTGGGGTAGAGCTCTATGCCTTGCTGGACTATGTAAGCGGTTTCCCCCACAGCGGCCAAGGCTTCGTTCATTCGGCCAGCAATTCCCAGTGACAATATGTCATCGGACAGGGGAATATATTCCCCGTAAGCTGATCCGTCTTTGTACCCGCGTTTGCCATCGTAAGCCTCATTCAGAAAACTTTGCGACGGGTCTGTTGATTGACTCTCATCATCGCCCCAAGCACAGAGAACGAGGCCGCTATAGCTATGGATGTCTACGTAATATTGGATGTCGGGATATGAGTCGAAAAGATGCTTGACGTTTCGCGTTTCCGGTTCTGAAAAAGGCGAAGGACCTTTGTAGATCTCTCTGGATACGTCGGCGGACGTTCCTAGTCCGCTCCTCCACAGGAAATCGAAATTACGGTTAATATCAACCCCTTGATGGCGCGGATTGGAGTTTCCATTTGGGTTTCTGTTCTTCCGCCACCATGTTCCTTGGTTGTCAACATCTCCGGGGTCGTCGTGAGACTGGCTGTACTGCTTTCCGTCCGGATTCACATCTGGAAAAACATAAATCCAAATCTTTTCCATAATCTGCTTGATTTCCCCAGGCTTATAGACTCTGGGACCAATTTGAAGCGCCGATTTCTTTTCGTACGCATTCACCAAGCTATTTATGAACGAGACACAGATATCCGAGCCGCCCCATTCCCGAGCATGCATGCTGCCCGTAAACAAAACGCCCGGTCGGTCCTTTTCATCACCTGCTCCGAGACGTACAGCATGGCTAACACGTTTTTCCCAGGAGGGATTGGGTAGCTCTATCAAAGTTGCCATTGCAGCATGATGCTTTGATAGGTTAATGAGGGATGTCTCAATTTCCTCTACATTCAGGTAGCCAGTGAAGAGCTGAGGCAACATGGCTGCAGCGCTCAAGGTTTTTGCAAATCGATTTGTCTGCGAAACTTCCGCCCTGCGTCGGGCCGCTACATTCGACACATCTGCCACGATGGTTACTTCAAAGCCCGCTCTTTTCACTTTTTCGATCTGTTCACTTGTCAGGAGTCCTGGAACGATGAACCGGTTTTTCGCTTCCTTTCGTGCTGCGCGACGGTGTAGATCGAGCTCCATTTTATCAAGCTCGCGGCCATCCGCCGTATCTTTTACCGCGATCCGAACATCGTACATTCCCATAGCGGACTCCTTTTCTCTTGCGCTGACTGATGGCACCGTTTGCTTTGGTCGTTCCGTAGCATGCTATTCAAAACTCACGGCCCACAATTCTCTTGACCAATTTTCAAAGCTTCTGCATATGACTATCGGTTACTGACTGCGACCGAGACGCTTCGGAAACTTTTCTTCCCTGTTGGTGCCTTCTTACAAGTTTTCTCTTCTGTCGGCTTTGAGTCGCCGTCAATGAGGATCTGGACCGTTTTTTCTCCCGGATAAACGATTAAGGCTTGCGCGCGCGGGTCATGGAAGCTACCATCCCGATCTATTTACGGCTCTTGCGAAGGTGCGCCCTACCATCGGTACAGTTTGAAATCGCCATTGTCGCCATAAAGGTTCGTGATTTCAAGGAAGTGGGCTCGGATCATGCTCAATATCGCATTCTGGTAATGCCTCCTGCAATTCTTTGATCCCACTTTCCGTGACATTTGGACAGAAAAGCGCCAACTCACGCAGACTCTTGATGCTTTTTAAGTACCTGATTCCAAAATCACTTACCTTGTCAGAGGCAATCCTTAAAACTCTTAGTTTTGTCAACACCTGCAAATACGCCAAATCTGAGTCCGTAGAATTCTCAAAATGGCAGATCTCTTCAAGATTTGGGCAGAACTCTGCGTATCCTAAACCGAGAGAACTCGGTACCTCCAGGTAGACGAGATTGGAAATACACGACAATTGCTTCAAGCCTGCAAGTGTGAAGGGTCCGCCAACCTGCAATTTCTTCAGATTCGTAAGTCCTTTCAGATGATTCAGTCCAGAATCAGAGATCTGGGCTCCCGAAAGGCAGAGAGTCACAAGATCATAGAGCTCGCTCAAGTGAATCAAGCCGGCGTCTGTAACGTGTTCTCCGTCAGCAGAAGCACCGCGGCTTAAATTTCGAAAATCTGTATGCTCAAGGTTTGGAAGCAATTTTACGTAAGCTAAGCGTTTATCAGTCATTGGCCAGAGCGTCAGGCTGGTCAGAGTCTTTAGCTTGACTACCAATTGCATTGCATCATCCGTCATTATCTTGTGCTGCCTCATCCGCAATGATGCTGCGTTACCGCTTTCATCCAGCCCGACGTATATAAGTTCGAGGTTCTCAAGGGCCCTAATAATTTCTCTCTGATCTATGGGAATCTCAGCCCCCCGAATTACCCGCGTACCCGGCCGAAAATTGTTCATATCAAGTCCTCCTTGATAACCGAGTGCATCGATCCGAATTAGTCGTTCACAGCAAGCGGCCTCCGGCACTTTGACAGCATCGAAAAATGGTTTGGCACAACTTCGTAAAGATCGTTGTCACTTCGTTGTCCCATACTTCAGCCTCAAAACATTGACTTTGCCCACCGGGTGCATCGTAACCACGCAGAGATCGTCGTAATCTCTGCCGATAGGGCAACAAGTGTCATCTCCTCCCAACGCTTTGATGATCCCTTGTACGGTCCCTGAATGACTCGCGACCAAAATTACTCTGCCGTTGTATCGGGTACGTATCTCATGGGCGCATCGTTTGATCGCAAGAGGGTCCGTCAGTATGTTTGGTTCTATACTCAAGAGCTCAGCGATAGGTTGGAGTGTTTGCCGAACGCGTCTATCGTTTTCCGTATCCGTTACCCCATAAAGAGCTGCCAGTCCTGACGAACCGCACATCTGGGCTAGAATTCGGGCTCGTATCTCTCCTGCAAGCGATAGACTAACGTTTCCCACATCGCCGGCCTTATCAGCATGCCGGAGAATGATGACCGTGGTGGGAGCTTCAGGTTGGTCCCCGCTAGTCTGGGCCCAGGCGCCACCAGACAGTAGAAAAAATACAATTAATACTATTGCCGATCTTGGGTGTGACAACAGCTTCACTTGTCTTCTCCGCTTACAACAATTGTTCGATACTAGCCTACGTCTGAAATGCGCAGATGAGTTGGTAGATTGCCGGCGCACTTTTCTAGAATGGGAGCCCAGTATGACAAGAGGCCTTGGGCTCCCTCGTTCTCTCCAAGCTCAGGTTATGGCGGCCGTCACAGCTATCCGTGATGCTGTGGCGTCCCCCCCGGTCCACAACCTGAACATTGAATAAACGGAGGTGCCCGCGTGAATAATTCACTCTGAGCTCCCCGATACCAAAAAGGTTGTTGATTCCTCTTGCACACATTGTACCAAGATGACTGAAAGAGGGGGCTTCACCGAAAACTACCTTAAAATCGGAACGATAAAAGGTAACCCGTGTTGAGGCGATTTTCACCTCTTTCGAAAACTCGATTGAATCAACAGGTGGAATTCACCGGTGGACTGTCAGCGGTGTCGATATCTTAGTCAAATCACAGCTTTTCTGGCGCGGGTGAAAATCCCCAGTGGACGGGCAGAAGGACCGGCCAGAATTACTTGTCGAGGGATTTTGATTGATGTTTGAATGAGTCGACAGAAATCCCCAAGAGGGTTGCAGCGTCCTTCTTGACTCCGGAGGCGCGGCGAAGAGCCTCCTTCATCAACTCCGACTTCACGTGTTTCGACACGTCATTCAGGTTTTCGGGCCCCTTTGGAAAGCGTACCACATGGCACCAACCGTCTTGATCCGGAAGAACGTCCTGCCTGTCCAGAAGCCGGATCTCCTCCGGTTTTATCTTCCCGCCCTCTGAGAGAATTAGAGCGCGCTCCAAAACGTTTCTCAGCTCTCGCACGTTTCCGGGCCAGTGATATTCGGACAAGATGGACAGGCATCGGGCGTCCAAGAGGGGAATCTCTCCATATCCGAGTTTGGCGCACAACTGACTCAGGATGGTGTCAACGAGCAGTGGAAGGTCTTCCAATCGTTCCCGAAGTGGTGGGACCTGGAGAGAAAACACGTTCAGCCGGTAGAACAGGTCGTGACGGAACCGGCCGGCCTCAGCTTCTTTCCCGAGTTCACGGTTCGTTGCTGCAATGATTCGAGCGCTGACCTCAATGTAGGACTCACCGCCGACCCGCGTGAAAGTTCTCGTGTCCAAGAAAGTCAGTAGCTTTGCCTGGAGGATCAAAGATAACTCCCCAATTTCGTTCAAGAGCAGCGTGCCGCCTTCAGCAAGTTCCAGCATCCCTCGCTTACGAGAGCGCGCGCCAGTGAACGAACCGGCTTCGTGCCCAAAGAGTTCGGATTCTGCAATTTCCGGCGCCAATGCCGCACAATTTATGGCAAAGAACGGTCCCCCCGAGCGGTGAGACAAATGATGAACGTGTAGAGCCAGAAAATCCTTGCCGCTCCCACTTTCTCCAAGGAGAAGAACGAGACTGTCACTCTTGGCGGCCAAACGAACTTGATTGAGCGTTCTACGCATGGAGCTGGATTTGAATTCTAAGTCACCTTTCTCTCGTCCCATTTGGGTGCGCAAGCGTTCGGTGACGTCACGAGCGATGCCGCACAAACCAAAGACATCGCCAGACGAGTCCATCATGGGAACCTTGACACAGTTGAAGGTAAGCTCGCGGCCCTTGAAATTAAGCGTATGTTCCGCCTCAATCACTTGGCCTCCCAGGACTCGCACGTCTTCACTCTTGAGGCGCTTCGCTTGCTCATATCCATAGAGATCCTCATCGCTCATCCCTATGATATCTGATTCACTGGCCTCAAATATCGCTTGCATTGCTGGGTTGAGGTGAGAGTATTTGAGTTTCCTATCTTTCACGAAAATGCAATCTCTAGCTTTTTCAAATATCGTTCGAAAGCGTTGTTCGCTATCACGCAGCGACTTCTCCGCCTTGATTCGATCAGCAATCTCGAGTTGCAGTTTTCTATTCATTTCTTGCAGTTCTGCCGTTCGTTCCTGCACTCGTTGTTCGAGTTCCTCGTGAGAACTCCGGAGCGCGTCTTCGGCTTTCCTTTGGATGGTGATATCCCTTCCCACTCCCTGAAACTCTTTTACCTGACCCAATTTGTCATGTATCGCCCGGTAGGTCCATTGCAGCCACCGGATTTTTCCGTCGGAGTCCTTCACTCGCTGTTCAAGGGCCCTCGACGATGGACCGCTACCAACCAGTTCAAAGAAGCTTCGAGCCGTTTCCAGGTCATCGGGATGAATGAACTCCAGGAAATTTCGCCCCAGCAGCTCCTCAGAGGAAATGCCGAAATAGCGACTGTACGCTTCGTTGGAAAACGAGAGACCGTAATCTCCCAACAGCCTGCAAACGAGTTCTGTCTGGCCCTCCACAACGGCTCGGTAACGATCTTCGCTTCGTCTGAGCGATTCGGCAACCAGCTGACGCTCCAGCACTTCTGCTTCCAGCAGTCCGTTGAGTTCCTCCATCTTCTCCTTTTCCTCGGAAAGAGATGCAATAAGTTTGTCTTTTTCAAAACGCAAAGTCAGAAACTTGAGCAGTACCCCGTTTATTTGCACACTGGCCGCGATCAGCCCCGCAGCAAACAATAAGAGAACTGCGCCCATCGTCAGGGAAAATTCCGATCCCTGACTGAAAAAGGTTCCGCACAGGGGGAGCACAACCAGAGAGACGGAAATTATGCCGCTTGGCAAGTGAACGGAATATGTCACAGCTGCCAAGCCTCCGATGCAGGCCAGAAAGAGCGCAAGGATGAACTGGTGAGCCATTGAATCTGCAGGAAATAGAAAGATTCCGGCCGATCCGTAGACCAAGCTGTCGATAGCCACACTTACCGCCAACCCCGCCTTCCAATAAATGCTGATATTGCCGACCGGAAAGACCCTTCCGAAGGCTGCGCACAAGGCTTGGCTTGAAGCCTGGGACACCAGTGCAACAATTAACCAGGCCAGAATACGGCCATATGGGACAACCTCCCACAGCGCAACCGAGAGCACCAAAGCCAATGGGATTGAAAATTTGTAGCGTCCGCCGCAAGATGAATAAAACTGCCGAGTTAGGGATTCCTCAAGCTGACGGACACTGTAACTTGAAACTGAGTTCATTTTGTCGCCCCTGTCTACAAACGTAGTCCGCATTTCAGTCGCACCGTTGTCGTCAAGAGGCCTCGATAGCAGGATGTTGCGGTGAAAGCAATCGTACCCGGTGGCAAGGTCGCCGGTCAAGCCAAAATATTTGTTGAAGACGATAGACATCTGGTATAGGTTATTAATCTAAGCAGATTTTTCTGGGCTTTGGTGCTTCACGCTTCTATATGTACTTGCTTCGCAGTGTTCTAAAATCCATGCAACAGGTGGGGAGTCGAGAGAAAGGTTATGATCCAGGGAATGCCCGATCTTCATAGAAGGCATGATCGTGATTAACCAGATGCGATTTGTAGTTCACAGGGCTCACTAGCTTTCCCACGCAACGGTGTTCCATGACAGAAGTCGAAAGACTCAAACGAGCCATTGCACATTTGGAAGCCCAACGAGACATTCTAGGTGAGGACGCAGTAAAAGCCGCATCGGCAGTATTGCTCCAACGGTTGGTTGCCCTAAACACCGCTGAACGTGCTGGTCCGCGTTGCGAGCGGGGGAGGATCGAGTCTCGGCTCGTTGGACGCAAAGCCGAACTCGGAGTGATTAGACGCCGTATAGACCGTCTGAAAGAAGGCCAAGGTCGGTTTATTTCAATTATCGGTGAGGCGGGCATGGGCAAGTCACGCCTCGTTGCAGAACTCCGCAGTCATGTATGCGAAGCTAATGCAAATTTTTCGGTCCAATGGTTGGAAGGCACAGCCCTCTCCTTGGGGCGGGTGATCAGCTATTGGCCATTTCGACAAATCTTGTGGCAATATGCCGGGATTACCGAACAGGATAGCGAAGACGATGCCTGGCACAAGCTGCAAGTCCGAGTTGGAACCCTTTTTGAAAACAGAACGTCTGAGATACTCCCCTATTTGGCTGCAATGATTTCTTTGGATGTGCGGGAGGAGTTTGCCGAGGGCATCGAGTATCTGAGGGGTGAGGCCATGCGTCGCCAGGTATATCTCTCCTCACGACTCCTCTTTGAGAGGATCGCTCGGACGCAGTCGCTTGTGCTAGTATTTGAGGATTTGCAGTGGATGGATGAGTCATCCGTGCTCTTGCTTGAGCACCTGCTCCCACTGATTTACCGTACCCCGCTTCTTATGGTAGGGGTCAGCCGTCCCAGGATGGAGAGCCGTCAGGCCCAGTTGCTCGAAAGACTGACGGAAGCGTACCACGATCGATACGATGAGATCCGTCTGCAGCCTCTGTCTCCTCCTCAAAGTGCGAAACTGGTTGCCAACCTCCTGCAAAATGAGGGCTACCCGTCTGCGCTTGGCGACAAGATCGTTGAGAAGGCTGAAGGCAATCCGTTCTTTATCGAAGAGATCATTCGGTCTCTTATTGACGAAAGCCTTCTCTATAGAGACTCATCGTCCAGCGAATGGCACCTCGCTGCCGAGATCGAGACGATGAACGTTCCGCGGACCATTCAGGGCACTATCATGGCCCGCGTGGACTTACTGGATAAACGATTGAAGGAGGTGGTGAAGGTTGCGGCTGTCATCGGTCGCCGTTTTCTCTACGACGTTCTGCTCTCTGTCGTCCAACCCGCTCCTGAGCTTCGTGAACAACTAGCTATCCTCGAGCGGCTGGGATTGATCATGGAAGACACTCGGACACCGCAGTCCGCTTTCATGTTCAACCACGATCTGGCTCATGAAGCCATTTATGAGAACCTTGACGAATCCGAACGCAAGACTCTTCATGGTCGTGTGGGGTCTGCCATTGAGCAACTTTTTGCGGACCGTCCAGAGGAGTGCTTTGCCCTTCTCGCATACCACTATTCAAGAGCTGAATTATGGGAAAATGCGCAGGCCTGCCTGATCAAGGCCGGTGAGGAGGCCCTAAGATCTTCTGCATCCAATGAGGCGCTCTACTATTACCAGGAAGCGCTCAGCATTTATCGTATGCTGAGACGCGGCAGTGGCGATCCCGAAAAGGTTGCCATGCTTGAGAAGAACATCGGGTTTGCTCTCTTTAGCAGGGGATATTATACCGAAGCGCTGGGGCATTTCGATAAGGCTCTGAATTACTATTGGGGCGAATTCCCCCAAAATACCTTGTCAACGGCGTTCAGGTTCCTGTCAAGTTTCACAAAATTCTTCCTGGCCCTGTACTTTCCATCCTTCTGGTTTAAGAAACTCCCCACCAATCGGGATGCCGAAACCGTCGACCTGTTTTACAAGAGAGCCGAGGCGTTGGTGGTCATCAACCCAAAGCGGTTTTTTATCGAATCCTTCTTCTTCTACGGCACAATGGTCCATTTTGATCTAACAGGGTTCAAAATGGGGATTGGCATCTTTGCGGGTTCCAGCGTCCTGTTCTCCTTCACCGGCTTTTCCCTCCGTATCGGTAGAAGAATCTTGGATTATGCAAAGTCCAGGTTGGTCCAGAATGACCCTAAGCAATGGATCATATACGATCTCCTTGACACCCAGCACCTCTTCTTGAAAGGCCAGTGGAATAGGATCGCCGAGTACGACGAAGAGTTGGTAAACAGGAACCTGAGAATTGGAGAGACTTTTTACGCCTCGCAGCACTATTACTGGCACGGGCTACCCAAAATCTATCAGGGGCATTTTGATACAGCAAGATCGATCGTCACAAAACTGAATGAAATCGCCGAAGCCTATGAAAATGACATTTACCGACTGCTGAAGTATTTGCTGAATGTTAACCTGCTCATTGAATGCCGCCATATGAAGGAAGCAAGTGCCGAAGTGAACCGAGGAATTGAGCTGGCCCAGAGAAAAGGCTGGGCTGTTTCCGCACTAAGTATGTATTCCCTAGAGGCCCAGATACACCTGTTGGTGAAGGAAACGGAGAAGGCAGGAGCGGCGCTGCGCAAAGCCAACCAGATAAGATCCGAAGTGAGGGCAGCTCCCATTCAGTTGTCGTTCTTTTATCGAAGTCAGTTTCAATACTACCTGCATTGCCTGGAAAGCTCTCTCAGGGCCGACCACAGAGAAGAATCTTCTGATTATAGTAAGAATGCCCTCAAGTCAGGAAAGATGCTGATCAAAACCTGTCAGAAAGCGGCGTTATATCGGACCGAATCCTATCGGCTCATGGGTGTGTACAAATGGTTGACCCACAATGAGAAAAGCTCTTTCCAGTGGTGGAACAAGGCAATTACCGAAGGGGAAAGCCTCGGTGCACGTCCCCAGCTATCGAGGACCTACGCTGAAATGGGCATGCGACTTTGCGAAATCAATGGTGAATCCCCGGAGCTCGGTGTGAGCAGGGCCAGAGAGCCCCTAGAAAAGGCGAAAACCATGTTCCATGATTTGGGCCTCCACCACGATCTTGAGGATCTGAATTCTGTGATCTCCCAAATCGGTCTTGAACCTTCTGAGGCCTGAAGTCCCCTGATGGAATGGCAATAAAATTGAGTATCATCAAGTGAAAAGTAAAATCGAAAACTTCCTGCTCTATTGTAAGAATACAGACTTCGGTGCGAGCACGTTTTCGAAAATGGAAAGCAGCTTTTACCGGCGGTTCAGTAATGAAATAGTCTTACTTTGCAGATCTTTGCCTGAGTGCGCTCAGACCGACTCGATGCTTTTCCTTATTCAGTATTCCGGGATGAATCTGGGAGATGAGATTGATTTCTTTGCCAATTATTATCCACCTGCATGGTCCATCCTTTACTGGCTCAGCCACGATTACACTCTCCCTACCGAACGATTGGAGGAAAGGGACGTGACGAATGCAGTGAGAGCCCAATCGATGGCAATGTTTCTTCATTCCCTGGACGATCATCTTACAGATAGTCAGGTATCTGTTTCTCACCTTACCCTGCTCTTGAGAAGCCAAGCGTGGACGATAATGAACCGCGCCATCCACAATCTAGCTCGGAGCGTTCCCGCCGGGCGCAGAACGGTTCAAAGTTTCATTGAAAATTACTATTCGAGCATCCGAGATTCAGAAGGACTGAAATCCCTCGAAAGCTATTGCGATCTTTTCAGAAGGCAGATGGCCCTGGGCATGATCGCCCCCATCCTCCTATCCATGAAGATGACCGGCACCTCAGATTTCACAAGGGACATTGAGATTGCCTATGGTTCATTTGGTATTGCATGGAGACTTCTCGACGACATTCGCGATATTGGCGACGATATCGAAAAGGGAGCACACACCGCAATATATCTTTGTCTCCCTAAGAAGGTTAGGACTCATTGGAACAATAACACCATTAGAAGCCGAGCTGCTGCCAAGGATTGCACAAACGCTATCGTTAACCATATCCAGGAACACGGCCTCATTGACAAAATCAAAGAGAGAATATGCGCTGAATTAGAGACAGCGGCATCTATTGCCGAGGCTTACGACATTACAGGCTTTGCACATGAATTTAGATGCCTTGCGCATCCTCTCAGGATCAGCGGCAACATCTAGGAAGAGGACGATGAACGATGGGGAGTCTCTCGGGATTTTAGGTGATTGCCTCAGTGTTGAGGTCACAACTCGATGCAACAGCTCCTGTTCGCACTGCTTCGTCCGCGCCCGCGGTACGCTGAGCTCAAGTCTTGCTCCGGATCTGGTCCAGACTTTAGTTCGAGAGGGGTACGAAGCAGGCTACCGACACCTTCACGTAACAGGAGGAGAGCCACTCCTGTGGGGCGGTTTGCTGCACATTTTCGATTATGCCTTTGCCCTGGGATATCGGACGGTTTTTTTGAATACCAATGGGACGTTGCTGACAAGTAAAGTCAGCCGGAAACTTGCAGCCTACAGCGGTCTTTCCATTTCAGTGAGTCTTCAGGGGCCAAGAAGACTTCATGACGTCATACGAGGAAAAGGATCATACGACCGCGCCTTAAAGGGGATCGACATTGCAATGAGCGCTGGTGTCCCCGTTTATGTATTTACCACGGTCGGCAGAAGCCTCATTCCAGACCTCGTGCGCTTTGCAGAAGAGCTTTTCATCGGTTTCCCCGACGTAAAACAGCTAACCTTTATACAACTCATCCGGGTGCCGGCAGATGTATTCGATCTATCAAAAGAGGTCCTGAGCCCTCGTGACTTTCTCATATTCGTCCGGATGGTTGCGCTTCTAAACCTATACGGTATTAAGGTGGACATATTGAACAATCCCTTGGCTGCGGTTGCTTCCAAGATTCTCGAAATGCCTTGGTTACCTCAGTCCGCACCCTTGTACCGGCAGGGAAGCGTCATGATCACTACAGAATTGCGCATCACGCTCGCTCATTCGACAACGAATCATTTCGGCATTTACGAACCGGGTATTCTAGAGAGAATTATCAACTCGGATAACTACCGCCGAGCGGTATCGCAGGATCAATCGATTTGTAGGAATTGCGATTACTCTGGACTTTGTAGTACCGAGGGTATGGTAAGGCCTTCAGAATGGCACAGGGATATGTTCCCGCAGGTCCCGTACTGCAAAAGAGTACTGGCAGAGGCCTCATCTTATGGGTGACCTATCGTAGTCATACGCTAGAACACATGGTTAGAGACCGAGCGATCGGCCCACTTTTTAAGCGCAAGCTCTTCGTGCCCGACCTCATGTATTCAAAGCACCTAAGAAGGGTGGAATATGCCACCGAAAAAGGAGAAAAGATGAATCATAAGTCCAAAGGAAATCTTGTGGATTTCATCGAAGAAGTCAGTAAGCCAGACTCCGTGCTGCGGAAGGAATTCCTTGATGAGCTCTATAGAGAAGGCGTAACGGCAGAAGACCTTCTAAAGCTTTTTCACCGTTTGAGCTACGATGGTGTGAGCCTAGAGGACTGTGGCAAGCTGGTAAGTTTTGCAAGTAGGGGCTCCTTCCCATGCGAATTCGACAAGAAGTATTAGCAGGCTGCGGGAAAAATCCCTGTCGTACAGACTGTTCAAGAATGGCCGGGCAAGTTGTGCTTTGGAAACCTACCCTGCACTCTGCCCGGAGTTCCCAGAAGTGAGGCACGATCAACTTTCAAGGCCGGTTCCGTGTACAGGCTTCCCGTGGATTTCTTGTCCTCCGCTCCTTGGACCTTGCGTCGTGCACCTTTCAATCATCGGTCCTATGCCTCGATGACGCTTGCCTCTTGAGGCGCTTCAGGAGCAGACGGCGTGGAACGCGGGCACACCCACGAAACGCGGTATATGTGGCCGTTTTCCCGCTGCCTGCTAAGGCATGAGGTCACATCGGTAACCAATTCAGAGGGTTCAGGGATCATTCATGCTTGACCGGGAATCCAGCCTTCTTGGAAGACGGAAATGCCGCCGAGTCCACGGCAGTGACAAGGCTGCTCTTGTGACCCCGTGCCTTCCACATCTGCCCTTTCACCCCAGCTGTTTTCTGGGTTACGGTGCAGCGGTCTTGGCGGCAAGATACGATTTGGAGGTCATCGACTTAAATGCTGAGCTGCATTTCCGGAACAGAGAGAAGCTCAAATCAGTAATGGACTTCATGGATAAGACGCAGGTCGTTTCGGATGCCTTGCATCTTTATCCGTTTTATGACGAACTTGAGACCCATATTGACGGACACTATGCAGCAATACCTTGGGAGAAATATCCCCTGGTTTATGTAACGCCTCCCTCCTGGTTTCCTACCGTTCCGACAGGAGAGGTTTTGAGACTCTCTCGTGCCATCAAGAGGGTGTCGCCTGAAACCAGAATATTCTTCTTCGGCAACTCTCTGGGTTCGTGGACACATGAAGGGGAGTTGAAGAAGAATGGGGTACAACCGCTGCACCTGAATGATCTTTTTGCCATGGACGCAACCGCAAAACCTGTCAGATATGACTTGCTGCCGACCCCTGTATATGAGCATCGAGACAAATTCCTGTTTAGCCTCATCCCATTCATGTTGAAACATGGGTGCTCCTGGGAAAAATGCAGATTCTGCTCGCTTTGTAAAGGCTGGAATTCAGGTTACGTTGAGAGATCTGCCAAGACCGCCATCAAGGAGTTGGAGGCGCTCATCAATAAATATGACCCGGCAGCGCTCATCTGCAGGGACAATTCGCTGAATGGGCGCAATATGGTTGAGTTTTGCGGCTACCTCGAGAGGTTCAATAAGCCGTGGTGCGCGATGTCCTGGCCGGATTTGTCTCGAAAGAAGATTCAGGCATTATGGAAGGCAGGTTGCCGAGGGATCTACTTCGGGTTGGAGTCTGGAAGTGACAGAACACTCAGCGCAATGAACAAAGGGATCACCTCAAAACAGATGTCCAACTTCATAAAAAGGCTGCATTCGAGCGGAATTTTACCTGCTCCTTCTCTTATAATCGGAACACCTGGGGAG
>JACRDE010000530.1 GCA_016212935.1 Desulfomonile tiedjei
AAGAACATGATTGGAGGAGAAGCCAATGCCTGTGCCGTCCCATGAGACAACAAACTGCACCTCGCAGCGAGCCGGTTACTCCGTGCTTGAGCTCTCAGTCAACAATCATCCTCAGGTCATGTCCCATGTCTGCGGCCTCTTCTCGCGCCGGGCGTACCAGGTGGAAGGTATGCTCTGGTTGCCTGGGCGGGGTAAGCAATCCCGGGTCTGGTTGCTTGTAAATGACGAGCAGCCTCTCGACCAGATGATCAAACAAATGGCGAAGCTAGAGGATGTACGCGCTGTGCGGAGCCTTGGAGCTGACGGACAGGTATTTGTGAGACTCGAGGAAATCTTCTGCCCGAACGCGATGGATAGCGGAAAAAAACGCTTGAGGCAAAAATGTGTCACAATAACTTAACGTTCTCCTTATAAAAGGCTGACTTGAGATCGTCACGCTTCTTGAGTATCTTAATACGAATTCGCTTTCGAATCAGTAAGATTGGGGGGAACCTTCTTTGGCAAAGAAAGTTCCCCCAGACCCCTTCCAAGAAACTCCAACACTGGCAGGAATCCATATTTCTTGCTGAGAAATGTGAATTCCTGCGAAGGCTAGAAGTTCTTGAAGTGGGGTTCGGGGAGGAATTTCTTTCAAGAAGGTCCTTCCCGATTCTTCCTTGTTTGAATGCGAACTGGTAATGCATTGGCTGTTTCATTGAAATCGAGTGCCTTATGTAGGAGAAATCGGATGAATGTTTTCAAGAAATGCGCAATATCAATGATCATTATTGCTCTCGTCGTAGCATTGAGTGCCACCGCTACAGCCGAGACGGAAATTGCCCCGCGAGCCAAAGGGATCATCCTGCTCATCGGCGACGGAATGGGTCTGAACCAGGTTAGGGTGGCAGACATTTATGCAGGACGCATCCTGAACAAGAGCCTCGCAGTTAATTCCATTCTGACTAGAGGAGTTACGACAACATTCTCGGCAGATTCTGAAGTCACGGACTCCGCAGCGGCTGCCACTGCCTTGTACTCAGGTTATAAGTGCAAGAACGGCGCGATCAACATTCTGCCTGATGGGAGGACAGTGTTCACAATTGGGCATGCTGCCAAGAAGGCGGGGCTCTCCGTGGGGGTCGTCAGCACGACTCGACTGACCCATGCCACTCCGGCCGCGGTGTATAGCCAGTCTCCAAAGCGTGACTGCGAGGCTTACATCGCTGAGCAATTGCCTGAGTTCGCTCCCGACGTGGCTTTGGCCGGCGGGCAGCAGTATTTCATCCCGCGAAACGAAAGTGGAAGCAAACGAACGGACGACAAGAATCTCATTGAAGTCATGAAGAGCAAGGGATACAGCTACGTAAAAGACGAGAGCGAATTGAAGGCAGTCAATCCGAAAACATGCGATAAGCTTTTTGGTTTATTCGCCAAATCACATATTGATTACGCTCTGGATCGAGAAAATGAGGTTTCATTGAAATCTCAGCCCTCTTTGGCAGATATGACCAAGGCTGCTCTTTCAATACTTGAAAGGAACCCCAAAGGATTCTTCATCATGGTCGAAGGGGGCCGCATTGATCATGCCTGTCATGCTCATGACGTAAAGGCGGCGATCTGCGAAATGCTGGATTTCGATTCAGCCGTGGCCGTTGCCTTGGAATTTCGGAAGGCCCATCCCGACGTTCTTGTGATCGTCACTGCAGATCATGAAACGGGCGGTTTGGGACTAGGAAGAGGAACGGAATATGCCTTGGATGTTTCTGCGCTTCAACCGATCAAGAATAGTCTGGAGTATCTCAACAAGAAACTGAAGAAGGATCCGGCTAAGGCAAATGACTTGATCACGGCTGCAGGTTTCGAGTTCACGGACAAGGAAAAAGAGCTCCTGCAAAAGCATTCCCCGGAGACTCAAGCCAGCGGTGTTCCTGAACTCAGCGGTTTTCCGAAGATAAATGGGTACGTACTCTCATGGATCCATTATGTTCTTGGTTCAATCACGAGTGAACGAGCCAAAATCGGTTGGACATCCTTTGCGCACACCGGCCAACCTGTGATTACCTGGGCGGTCGGGCCTGGTGATAAGGAATTCTCGGGATCCCTTGACAACACGGATATTCCCAAGAAGATGGCAAAGCTCCTCGGAGTGACCCTTGAACAACCAGTAATGCGGCCGTCCGGTTCTTCTGCGGCATCAGAATGTCAGTAAGCGAATCCATCATTCGAGTAGACGCATCTGACTTCAGGCATGATGTCGGAAATCTTGTGTCAGAGGGAGAGACTCTGGGATTATTCGAAGGCAAGCCTGTGGTGGCACCTTTTCACGCGACTATACAGAGCATTTCCTTCAATTCAGAGGAGCATACACTTACAATTTTTTTGACTGAAACGGAAAAACCCTAGACCGTTCTGTAAGCGAGAGCATTCTCAGCAGACCGCCTGGTTGCCGTGACGGACAGAGGCGGTCTTCTTTTGCTTCTTTGATTGCGAATTCGTATATGTTAGTGCTGATAGTGGTGGATAGTTCAAGTCGTTAATCCCCCGGTTTCGGACAATTCTTTTGGCGGTCTCTACAGCTACCCAACATGAGCTCTCATGAACTATAATACAGCGCACTCCATTCTATGACTCTCTGCAACTGATCGCTGCTGATTGGCCGCATGTACTGCAAAGTTCCAATCCGGTCATCTCGCTGTTTTTGCAGCGGACTCGGAAAAATCACCGGACATGATTCGCTAAAAGTGGTACACTGTAGCTAGACTCAATAACAAGATCCTGGGGCCGCGTATCCTATGAGATCTTCACACAGCCTTCAACCAAGCCCCAAACCAGTGATCAGCGGGTAGCTATTCCAACGTCTCATACGAGATGGGGGGAGCATCAATGAACAGCAATCCCACACCCTCCTCACGACGTTTCCAGTTCATACATTCTTTCTGCCTGCGTGTAAAAATGCTGATTGGATTCGGCCTGCTGTTCGCCTCAGCATTTACGCTGGTCATAATGATAATTACTTTCGGGATACCCTTTACAAGTTATACCGGGTGGTACGGTCTTGAGCAGACTGAGGTCTTAAACAATCTCACCCTGGTCGCAGACCTGAAAAAAGAACGTCTCGTTCTTTGGCTGGAGGAACGCGGGGACGATGCCAGGACAATTTCCGCAAGCATGCTGACTCAAGAGAACTCCATCAAGAAGATTGGTGAGGCTCTTCGGAGAGCCATTGCAAGCGGTAAGACCAGTGATCAATTACGGAGCGATCTTCTTAACCAAGAAAGCTCCAGTTCCCTGTCCCGGCAACTCAGTCTGGTTCTGAGCACGCACAAGGCATTTCAAAAGGCACAGATAGCGGATTTGGATTCCGGCATAATTATGGCGTCCACAGACGATAGTGACGTGGCGAGCCGGCTTCCTGACAAACGATTTCTTGCCGGAACTTCGGACTTGAATGATGAGACTGCCGTGGACATCCAAAAGTTGTCGCCGAACGGCAAGACCTACCTTATCATGGCGCGCTCGATCGGAGACGAATCTTCGCGGAATTCTGACTACAGCGCAGTACGAGCGGTGATCGTCCTCTATGTCGATACTGACTCTTTTATAAGGCCACTGCTATATACAGGCGGGAGCCTTGGGGAAACCGGCGACATTGTCCTAGTTAACAGGGATGCCAGGATAATCATGTCCCTCAAATATCCGCTTCCCGACGGATCCATTCCCCACGTATTGGAATATCAAATCAAAGCTAAGCCAGCGTTTTCCGCTTCCCAAGGGAGAGAAGGTATCGAGATTGGCGAAGACTACCGTGGCGTGCCGGTTCTCGCTGCGTATCGACATGTTAAGGCAAGCCGGGACCTTGGCCTGGGTATGGTGATCAAACAGGACCAGTCTGAGGTTTTTTCCCCGTTGCAGCACACGATTCTCTATTCTTCGCTAGTGGGCCTGGTGGCTCTCTTGGCAGTCGGATTACTGGCAGTTTTGATAGCAAAGAGAATATCTCGCCCCGTCGAGAACTTGATTCAGGCTGCGGAGGAGGTGCAAAAGGGTAATCTCTCGGCTCGAACGGAGATATTCAAATCGGATGAGCTGGGGACTCTTGCCGTCACGTTCAACTCCATGATTGAACGTTTTCAGAATTGGCACGAGGAACTCGAAAACCAGGTCATGGATCGAACTGCTCGGCTCACCCGCTTGAACAATGAGCTAGCCGAGGAGATTCGCCAACGCATACGGGCTGAGGAGTCTCTAAAGGAGACCAACCGAAGGCTCCGAACCCTCAGCGACTGCAATCAGTCGGTGGTCCGGGCCTCAGAAGAATCATCGCTCCTCCATGAAGTTTGTCGTATTGTCGTTGATACTGGCGGATATCCCTCGGTCTGGGTCGGCTTTGTGGACGACGGCGAATACAGGACCCCACGAACTGTAGCTAGATGGGGTTTTGAAGTAAACTTCGACGGCGTGGACGCTGATCCGACCGACGGCAATAACGGCGCCGACCCCACGGGAGCAGCCGTTCGGACAGGGCAAGTCTGTATCCTGAGAAATGCGATGTCCGATCCAGTTACTGCTCCTTGGAGGGACGAATTGACAAGGTACGGTATCGGTTCATTCGTCTCCATCCCGTTGCTGGTCGAAGGACAGGTCGTGGGAGCTATCACCATCGCAGCCGGGGAATCACACGCTTTTGACGAAGAAGAATTAAGACTCCTGGGAGAGCTGGCCGGTGATCTGGCATATGGAATCGAGGTGCTGCGCACACGAGCCGAACGCAGAGAAGCTGTAGAATCAGCGGCAAGAGCCAACAGGGAATGGGAACGAACCTTCGATGCCATTTCGGACCTCGTCATGGTCCTGGATGACAAACACAGGGTAATGAGAGCAAACAGGGCTATGGCGAATACTCTGGGAAAGACGGAGCAAGATCTGGTAGGTAGATTCTGCTTCGAACTTGTCCACGGTGAAAAGGCCCCACCTGTTCTTTGTCCGCATTCCCGGCTCCTCGTTGATGGTGACGAACATTCGGCGGAAGTCGTGGAACCTCGCCTTGGAGGGATATACGACGTTAGAGTGAGTCCTCTTACAGGCCAGAACGGTGAATTAAGGGGGTCGGTTCACACAATTCGCGATATTACCCCCAGCAAACAATCTGAAGAGGCGCTCAGGGAAAGTGAACAACGATACCGGGCAGTCTTCGATAATGCCGGCATCGGAATTGTCCTGGTTGACCGAAATGGGGTGATTCTGCAGGCGAACATAGCTCTATTGAAGATGCTGGGTTATACGGATGAAGATTTTCGGGGACTCACTGTCACGAACATAACGCATCCCGAGGATAGAGAAATATCCAAGCAAAGTCTGGATGCCCTTGCGGGTGGAAAATTTGACTCGTACACACTGCAGAAAAGGTATATGGCACATGACGGGAGCATTGTCTGGGCAGACCTTTCGGTTTCTATCATCCGGGATGCGAAAGGACAAATCACGGGAACGGTCGGCGTGATTGCCGACATCACCAAGCGGAAGGAGTCGGAGGCAAGGCTAGGGCAATCTGAGGAGCGACTACGTCTCATAACCGATTCGTCTCCCATAGGCATAGTGGTTGTGCAGCAAGGCAAGATCGCCTATGTGAATCCTCGATTAGTCGAGATGTTCGGCTACGAAACTGCGGACGAGACTATAGGGCTCGCTGTAGAGACAATCTACGT
>JACRDE010000533.1 GCA_016212935.1 Desulfomonile tiedjei
CGATCTTCAGATCCTGAATCCGCAGATTGATAAGGAATACTTGAAGGAGAAGGGCGTCATCCTGGACGTTCGTGCTCGGGACAGCCGTGGATGCCAGTACAACATCGAGGTTCAAGTAACAGATGAGCCGTCATATGTCGAAAGAGCGGTCTTCTATCTTGCCCGGCTCTTTGGAGGGCAGTTGGAGCAGGGAGAGCATTACACGTGTCTTGCAAAGACCATAGGCATTTCTCTGGTGGACTTTGAGCTTTTTCCGGATATGGAGGACCTGCACAGCACATATCGCTTTCACGATGCGGCTCATCATCGCGATCTGACCGACATTTTGGAGATGCACTTCGTCGAGCTTCCGAAGTTCACGAAAGACAAGCCGCATGTGCTTCGGACGCCCTTTGAGAAGTGGCTTCACGTTTTGAAGTTCGGAGAATTGTATGAAAGCGGCCTCAGATCTCTTCCGGAGGCTTTAAGAAATGAGGAGGGAATAGAGATGGCGCTTGATGCTATGAAGCAGGCCTGGTGCAAAGATGAAGTGCGTGAAATGATCGAATTTCGAAAGAAGGCTCTGTGGGACGAAGCCTCGCGTCTGGAGCGATCTCGTCGAGAGGGGAAGGCTGAGGGGAAGGCTGAAGTGGCGTGCAGGATGAGGAATCTTGGCTTTGACCTTGATTCGATCGTTATAGCGACAGGGTTGAGGAAGGACGAGATTCCCGAATAGCCAGGCCCAGACGCCGAAGCCTCCTGCAGCAGGTTGCTCCACCGCCTGTCACTTTGATTCGAGGTATCCCCTTGGCGCCCTTGGCGTCTTGGCGGTTTCTCAGCCAATCCCCTTTCCCTGTAGAATATCAAGTGATTGGGGGAGATGCGGGGAAACGATCGAGTCGCGAAAATCACAAACCTCACAAATGACACCGGCCAATGGCAATGGACCTCATATACCAATCCGCCATACCATCCCACTGCTCCAAGGGCATTATTTGTGGACACTCAGAATCACATATATATATGAATTCTGAATTAGTACTACAGCGCTAGATTTGCTTCCTGGCATTTTCTGCACCTTTTCAAGTATATGCCCTTCTCGTGCAACTCCCGCAAGCGTTTCTTTTTAAAACTCTTTCTTGATTTCTCATCCCGCTCCTTCCAATAGTCAACCTTATCCAGGAACCTGTCCAGTCTTCTTTTGACCTCTTCTTTCGACACGGAACTCGGGTCCAGTTGAATGTCCACTGCTTTTTTCACTTGGCAAAACGAAAAAAGGATTTTTTTTTCCTTGAGCTTTTCGGTGGAGCGCGCCAGAAAGAGAAAGCTCAGCATCGTGATGATCATATGCCGCTTGAGGGAGAGATAGTTCCGAACCTCGAAATGCCCCATCCCGACCTCGCCTTTTCCGTCCTCGAAGATTCTCTCGATATGCCAACGGCTGAAGACTACCTTCAGGATCACTTCGGGCTTGGTAGCCTCGGGCGCATTTGATAGGAAGTACTTGACCTCTCCGGAGAGGACATTCTGTGCGACGATAAGCCAGCATTCTTCGCCCTTGGCGTCATCTTCCTGAGGTATGAAGCGGGACACACGGCAAGTCCAAACCTCGGGCCCCTTCTCGGTGTCTTTGACCCTGAAGAGATCCCAGGAAGGTCCTCCACGATGCCAGAGCTCGTCGACGCGCCTGGCCACTTCGTCTTTTCTCGCTAGACGCCTTGTCCACCCCATCAATGAACACGGGATTTCAACCGCATATTTCAAGCCCATATCGGCTATGCCGCTGCGGAAGTCCTTGGTCCTGCCGTACAATTCATCCGCCGTGATCCACTCCAGAGGCACCCCATCTGCTAGCGATCGTCCCACCAAGTCCAGCGCGATCTGCCACTTCGTTCGGAACTCAAGTTCTTCAGGGATACGTGCTTCCTTGCGGCGTTCCTCATCATTTATCCAACTTTTCGGCACGTACAAGTCGCAGTCAACGAGACAATGGAAGTCTCCTACCACATACCCGAGGTCTACGGTAACAATGCAGTTGTCCGTCTTCCCGGTCTGTCCACAATACTGGCGCTGAACCCCTGGCGTCTTCTTCCCCTTCTTCGGGAAGCCACTTTCATCGATGACCCCGATAGTGCCCCTTCCCGAATGCTCGCTCTTTACGATCTCGCGTATCCGTGTTGCCACGGAGTCTTCACGCCAGCGATGAAAAGAGAGAAACTCCTGAAGAGTACGCGGGGGCACGCTGGCATCGAGCGCTATCGGCTCCACACTCTTCCTCTCAAGTGGGCCCAACTGCCCCGAGACATATGTGAGCAAATGCTCTCTGCTCGGTCTGTAGGGTATGCAGTCCTCGAATCTACCCAGGAAGACGTCCAGTTCAGGTTTCAATTTCATCAACTCTTCGGCCCTCATAGTCTCCTCCTTCTTGTGCCCTGCAGGCACTACTGAGGAGGCTATTCAACATTCAAGATGAAACCCTTGCTTGTGGGGATCAGATTCTAATGTAGCGCTGTAGTACTACTCAGCCCCTATGTGAATTGGACGGCAATGGATTTCCCTGCAAACACATTTGATAGTGACTGCAGAATTCTTTGACCCTGCTTTCTCATCGTTGAAATAAAGCTCCGTATTCGGCAGAAATTAAGGATACCATTCTTACTTCGGAAGGTACCTGAAATCTTTATTTTTAGTTTGATCATTCTGAGATCTCGTTCCGCTTGATTATTATCATATGGAATTTTGAAATCATACATAAAGGCTAATATCTGTTCACGATTTTTTTTGAAACGGTCGAGGAGATTTTTCCCTTTGCTTTGTTTCTTCCTTCCTCGCTTCTTTATGGGCACAGCAGATATCGGCTCCGGTGGATATGCTTCAAAGCCGGTCTTTACTATTTTCTCATAACGCTCTTCGAAATTCTTAATCTCCTTTGATTCGAGACAGTCATTGTCCTTCTCTTTTGCTTCGTCAACCGATTTCTTAACATCGTGGAGAAAATCGAGCATTTGAGCTGCCCATTCAACATTTTCATCTTCCTTTACAGCAACCAATTCGCGTTGATGATGAGCATTGCACAGGACATGACGACAGGGATACTTCTTATATGCTACGAGGCCATCATGAACAGCACTTCCTTGAAACGTCGGCAATATGCCGATTTCGTCCATCGCTTTATGCCCACGGTTCGGATGTACCGCATAATAGGTCATGTTTCCCGTGGATGCCACATGGACCCAATAACCAGACATTGCCTTTGTTTCATCAAAGTGGACGACTTTTGAGTCACCGATTCCTGCTTTCAATTCTTGCCCGAATTCTCCGAGGGCAGTCGCGCAGTCCGACACGAAATTGTTCAGTGTTCCCTCCCCGACTGACCGCCCAAACACATCACCGAAGAATTCACTTGTGCGTTTCTGCGGCAATAGTTGATATTGATTCAGATAGA
>JACRDE010000531.1 GCA_016212935.1 Desulfomonile tiedjei
ATCCTGCTTTAGTCAACGAAAATTATCGAAAGTATTTTAGCTCCATCGTCTATCTTACTGGTTTTACACTATTAGATTATAGCTTATATCTCGTTTTTAGTTTCAATGCCTCATCCAGCTTTTTGAATGTTATCTTTTCGTTAAGTGACTAACATACTGGTTTAACAGTTATTAGCTTTGCATGGATTGACTGTCTCCAGCCGATAATTCCTGGTGGACGCCCGGAACCCAGGATTGAAATTTGGCTTAGGCTGTTGTATATTTTCAGCGAGTTTATTCTTGGTTGCGCGAAGCGCATTCCGTGGTTCGTGCCCGGACCGGCCAGCCTCAGGGGCCAATCCCTTCTTGATTTGAGCGAGTCGGGGATATACTTAGCGGGAATAAGTCTGCAATGCTGCGAGAACACGTAAACGATATCATGATCAGGTGGTGTCCCAAGGAAAGAAGAGGGCGGGAGTACGACCCTGTCATCTTCCTGGAAACCCCTGAGCAAGCGCGGAAATTGATCCGCCATCTGCAACAACAACTTCAAAAGGCCAAACTGGACAGGAACAAAGAATTGATCGTTGAGATCGAGCAAATCTTGGCCAGAGTGGAAAGCCTTTCCAAAAGATTCTTCCGGTGGGAACAGAGCATGTCTAGGTCATTGGAAGCCGAGGATCTGCGGGAAATAAAAAAACTTCCTCTCGATTTCTAGGTGAGGGTAACGTACCCCGGAAAACTCGACATAACGCGCGGGTGAGCCGGTGTTTTCTTGGAGGAGAATTATGGAATTCGACAAAATGAGCCGGGAAGGCCTGATCGATCAAATCCGGGAAATGAACGATTACATGGATAACGTAATTGTTTTTTGGGGCGGCAAGCGAGAATACTTGGAGACTTTTGGTGAAATTGCCAAAAACACCGATGGCGAATACTCGCAGGATGAAATGCGCTGTGCGCAGGCTATCCTGGGCAGTCCGGAGGCTTTTGACGAGTTCATTGATCTGCTAAGGGACTCTTTCGAGCGTGGCGGCATAAACTACCTGCTCGCCGAGAAGGTATCCGCCATAATGGAAGAGGTTGCATCGAGGCACAAGAAATGACAATCCCCACTTTTTCAGAATACCGCGCAATAAAACTGTGAAGTCACGATTTAACTGGTATTTCTTCCTGTGGTGGTTTAACATATCATACTGAAGATGCCCTATTGATTTCATGAATCTGGGTCTTGTTGAAAGGAGACGAACTTCGTGGACAAGAAATTCAATTCACGTCGTAAATCCTTTGCTGTTTTGGTAAGTTTACTATATTTGTCGTTTCTGGGTTCCGGATGGGCGTTTTCGCAGGTCGGTGAATGCTCGGCAGTCAGGGCTCGATGGGAGGGCGTATTTCAAGAACTCCGGCTAAAATTGCAGGAATTTCAGTCCATACAACAAATCCATGTGGAAAAGATAGCTCAAAGGCCTCTAATCGATAGATCCGAAAACAAATCAATAGCCAGGCAGGTGGCTGAAGCCCTACAGCTGAAGGAAGATCTCTTGAACGCAAAACGCAAGGAGTGCGGCAATCTCCTGAATCTGGAGGCGCAAACCTTCAACGAGTTCCAAGACTGCGCTCAGGGAATAAAAGATAAAGAATTCAAGAATATTGTGAAGAAAAGACAAGGTATTGTGGACAAGACGCAGATATCCATCTCCGAGGTTCAAGAGGTGGAAGGCAAGGACACAATTATTCCTTATAACGATGCTATGCAAGATCAAGATCCGTACGCTCGGAGTGTGAATAATTACTGGCAGAATTATCAACAGATGTATAAAAGATGGTGGGGACACTAGGAGGATGACGGCCGCTGCCGCCCGTAACTGCATGGTTGCAAGCAATTTCGTTAATTGCTTGACAGGGCATAAATCAGCCGTTAATATGGAAAGTTATTGGAAGCGATCGTCGAGGGCCTTTTGTCCGTCGGCCTGTGAGGGAAAATCTGTCTTCGGCACTGCGCTTCAGTAATTTGGGCCCATAGCTCAGCTGGTAGAGCTCCCGGCTCATAACCGGTTGGTCCCTGGTTCGAATCCAGGTGGGCCCACCATTTTGCGAGATTGGTCATGAAACCACCCCTTGTGACAAAAATAACACCGAATGTTCTTAACGGGGAGCTAGATCAAGCTCCCCGTGATTTTTTTCGAATAGGGTGGAGTCTACGCTTTTATTATGTGAATCTGCCATGTGCGCTCATGTCTCTACACTTCCCCCGAGTGGAAAACCCGTGAAGGGGATTGCTCTATCGGAAGTGGTTAGAATTGCTGATCAGCTCTTCCCGTTTTCCCAAGCGGAGCCCTGGGACAACTGTGGCATTCAGATCGGTGACCCGAGCGATCATGTTGAGGCCATAGCATTCAGTCTCGACGCAATCCCGGAGACTGTGGCATTCGCCGCGGACAACTCATGTGGACTCCTCGTCAGTCATCATCCAGTGATTTTCGAACCAATCCGCAGCATTACTCCGGATTCCCTCGTCGGCAGGACTCTATTGCATGCGGCGCGGAGAGGTGTTGGCATTCTCAGCTTGCACACCAATTTGGACAGCGCTAGAGGGGGGTTGAACGATCACCTGGCAGAGATCATAGGGCTAGAGGATATTGTAACTCCGACGCCCGCCCTCTGTGCGAGATTCGGTCGTCTGCCTACAGGCACCAGGATTTCCCGTGTTGCTGAAAAACTCTCAACCGCTCTTAATATCAGTGGAATTAGGGTGATTGCCAGAGAGGATTTGCCTGTCAAGAAAGTTTTCTGCGTTACTGGCAGCGGTATGGGTTATCTCAAAGAAGCGCTCGCCTACAACGCCGATCTGATGGTCACCGGAGATGTCAGGTATCACGATGCCCGAGAAGCCCTGGAAATGGGAATCCCGGTCATCGACGCGGGCCACTACGGCCTTGAGAAAATAGCAGTAAAACTGCTTTCTTCCGCGTTTCTGGAACAATTCACAAAACTGGGCATTCACGTCACCTGTGTACCTTGCCGCTTGGAAAAGGACCCGTTTCAAATATATATTCCCTCAGGAGGATCCTAAGTTGAAAGAACAACTACGACTTCTTGAAAGGCTTCAGGAAATCGATAACCAGATAGATCACCACGAACAAGAAATGTCCAGACTTCCTCTGGAAATTCAGGAGATCGCACGAAGTCTGGTTGTGCTCCGACGAGAAATTTCCGACTCACGAGAAAGAATCGGTACCGCCGAGAAGGAGTACGGCCGAAAAGAGCAGGATCTCGCCTCGGAACAGGAGAAGATAAAGAAATCCGAACGGCGTCTTCTCAACATAAAAAACCAGAAGGAATACAATGCGCTCTCCCGAGAAGTGAAGCTGGGCAAGAAGGTGGCTGGGGAGATTGAGGACTCAATCCTTGCGTACATGACTGAGATCGAAACACTGAAAAAGATTTTGGAGAGGAAGGAAAAGGAATACGAGGAATCAGAACAGGACCTTCTCGCGAAAAAGGGCCAGTCCGAAGCAATATCGGAAGAAGCCAAAAAAGCGCTGGTTTTTCTGAGTGCAGAAAAGGAAGAGATCACAGCGTCTTTGGATAGAGATTTCCTCAAGAAATACCAGACCGTGAAAAAATTTCGTGGAACCGCTCTTGCCGAATTGCAGAGCGGATCGTGTACCGGATGCCATATTTCGATTCCGCCGCAGCTCCACATACGTCTTTTGAAGCAGGAAGAAATGATCACGTGCCCCAATTGTCATCGAATACTGTACGTGAAACCGGAAAATATTCCTGTACTCAACAAGCTGGATGCGTAGGCCGCTGCCCTAGCAGGACGAGGCTTAACGTACGCGTAATTGTTTGGGGTGTATCGTCGACGCGCTCTGTACAACAGCAGACTCTTCGGAGCCGTGAAGGTTGCCGCTCCTGCCCAGGATTCCTGTCTCTGCCTTTCTTCGCCGATCAATACCGATGCGCAGTCACAAAAGCAACACCGTTGACCGTCGCCTGGGCCGGGTGTACAGATGATTCGCGCGACTTCGCATTCAAACAACGAGGAATCGGGGAGTTACTTCCTGTAACATTAAAGCGCATTCAAAGAAGTAAGATTGGGGGAACCCGCTTTGTAAAGAGTTTCCCCCCAAACCCCCCTTCCAGAAACTTCTATCATTTGCGGGAACCCCAAATTCCCTTTCAGGAAATGGGGATTCCGGCGAGTGCTAAGAATTCTTGAGGCGGGGTTCGGAACATATTTGAAAGCGAAATGGCATAAGAAGTCCCCCTTCGAGCTACTTTTGAAAAACTTGCGGCGTCGAGAGCAAATTCGCATCAGGTCATGCCGTTTGCGCTGGATGGCTCTTGCCGGAAACGGCACCATTAGAGGTTCTCAAGCAGTACCTGCCCGACGGCGCTTCGGTATATAGGCGAGTTGACGGTTCCCCTAATAATCTGAGACTATTGAGCAAGGGGGCCTCTGAGAACTCTTGTTTTCTTAGAGGCGTAACCCCAGCGGACCAAGTCGTGTTCCCCCGAGGATGAGTATGGTTGCAAAAGAAATAGCATATTCAAAAGAGTTGCTCTTAGGGATCGCACCCAATGACATAAACCGCATACTTGGGATCGAACATTCCGATCCCCACTGCGTGCTTGGGGCCCATCCCGCCAACTTGAAAGGACAGGACGGCTCCATAATCAGAGCCTTTCACCCTGACGCCTCCGCTGCTGAGATCATTATTGGCAAAGACCGTATCCCCATGAAAGCGTCTGAGGCTCGCGGTCTCTTTTGGTGCTTTCTCCCGGGAATAAAACCTCCAGTCGTTTATCGCGAATGTTTTCAATTTCCGGATGGTGCGGAATACGAAACAGATACTCCATATCGATTCATGCCAACGCTTGGCGAGCAGGATGTTTACTATTTCGCTGAGGGTAAGCATTACAACCTTTACGAAAAGCTAGGCGCTCACGTCAGGGAGATCGACGGAGCAAAAGGGGTTTCATTTGCGGTATGGGCTCCTAATGCTAAGCGAGTCAGTGTCGTCGGCGACTTCAACGGCTGGGACGGGCGATTGCATCCCATGAGAGTCATGGGGGCATCAGGAGTCTGGGAGTTGTTTATACCGGGCCTTGATCAGGGCGGGTTTTACAAATACGAGATAAAGACATCCGAGGGCCACCTTAGAACAAAGACGGATCCTTATGCCTTCTTCATGGAGTTGCGACCGGGAACGGCAAGCGTCGTATGGAATGTAGACAGCTATGAATGGGACGATCATGACTGGTTAACGGAACGCAAGACCAGGGATCTGGTGGCCAGCCCAATGAACATCTACGAGGTTCATCCTGGATCTTGGCTGAGATTCGCTGAAGAGGGCAATCGGTGGGCTACCTATAGAGAGATGGCCCCGGCCCTTGCCGAGCACATGAAACAATACGGTTTCACTCACGTTGAATTAATGCCTATCATGGAACACCCTTTTGACGCGTCCTGGGGTTATCAGGTCACAGGTTACTTTGCGCCTACAAGTCGTTTCGGGACCCCGGACGATTTCAAGTTTTTCGTGGATTTCTTACATCAGCACGGCATCGGAATAATTCTGGATTGGGTGCCCGCGCATTTTCCGCGTGACGACTGGAGCCTGCGGCTGTTCGACGGTACAGCCTTGTACGAGCATGCAGATCCTCGTCAGGGAGAGCACCGGGACTGGGGAACACTGATCTTCAACTACGGCCGGAATGAAGTCCGGAATTTTCTTGTAGGCAACGCCCTATTTTGGTTGGACAAGTATCACATCGATGGCTTGAGGGTCGATGCCGTAGCCTCAATGCTGTACTTGGATTACAGCAGGGACGAAGGCGAATGGATACCAAATGAATTCGGAGGAAACGAGAATATTCCGGCAATTGAATTCATCAAAGAATTCAATTCAGTGGTATACGGACGTTTCCCGGGATGCTTCACTGTAGCCGAAGAGTCAACTGCCTGGACCGGTGTGACTACTCCGACGTATCTTGGCGGTCTGGGGTTCGGCTTCAAGTGGGACATGGGCTGGATGCATGACACTCTGAAGTACTTTTCCAAGGAATCGATCCATCGAAGTTTTCATCACAATGATCTGACCTTCTCAATGATGTACGCGTACAGTGAAAATTTCATTTTACCCCTGTCCCACGATGAGGTTGTTTACGGCAAGGGATCACTGCTTCGCAAAATGCCCGGCGACGACTGGCAGAAATTCGCCAACCTTCGTTTGCTTTTGGCGTACATGTTCACTCATACGGGAAAAAAGCTTCTCATGGCCGGGGCTGAGCTTGCGACGTGGAATGAATGGGATCACGAGTCTACCCTGGAGAGGCACCTTCTGCAGTATTCCGTTCATGACGAAGTATCAAGGTTCCTTTCTGACCTTGGCAGGTTGTATATTGAGGACTCCGCACTTTGGAAATGGGACGGCAAGCACGAAGGTTTCACATGGATCGACTGCAACGATTACTTGAGCAGCGTTCTCGCGTACATAAGGCGAGGCCCTGAAGGCTATCTTGTTTGTGTCCTGAATTTCACGCCGGTAGTAAGGGAAGACTACCGGGTCGGAGTCCCGGAACCCGGCGATTACAGAGAGATAATCAACTCCGATTCCAGGTTCTATGGCGGGAGCGACCTTGGGAACGCGGGGCTGATCAGGACTCGACCCGGCGCCAGACACGGTTACGACCAGTACCTGAGTCTTAAGCTGCCACCGCTCGCATGTTTGATTCTTAAGAAAGTGTAAAGAGTCCGGGGGGTGATATGCGTTCACTTACGGGCTTGAGTCAATAGCATTGACTCCCACCTCGCTCTCCCGCGCGTAGGTGAATGGATACGAGTCGTGAAGAGAGCGTCTGGTCGCTAAAACCAGAACTCCGGATATCTTCGGTTCCGTGCAACATTGTTGAACAAAAGAGCGATTACCAACATTACGATAACGCCTGCGGCCACGGGATAAGCAGCGTACGCGAATCCCAGCGAATGGATCTTTTCATCACCTATCACTGCTATAAGCGCGGTCGCCCCGGCAGGAGGGTGTAGAGTCCTTGTCAGATGCATGGTTGCCACGGCCAAAGCCACTGCCACTGAAGCAGCCAACCACAAATTGGGGCTGAAAATCTTGTATGCGGCTACGCCGATCAGTGCAGCAAGGATGTGTCCGCCTAACAGGTTCCTGGGTTGGGCCAGAGGGCTCTTTATTACTCCATAGATCAAGACAGCGGACGCTCCGAACGGACCGAACATAAGAACGTTTCCCGGAGGCTCCAACAGGCTGTAATTAATGTACCCCACCGCAGAGATTCCCAAGAACGCACCCATGAAAGACCACGCAACCTCTGACAAAGCAGCTCTCGGCGGACTTTTGGTTATGCCTCTCATTTTGGAAAAATAGCTCATAGCTCCTCCCGAAGGATAGACGTCTGCAGAATGTCTGCGCGAGAGATTATCCCCACCAGACGTCCGTCCGAGTCCACCACAGGCAACCGGTTGACCCTCTTTCCGATCATTGTAGAGGCAAGCTCTCCGGCAGAGGTTTCCAGACTGACCGTGATGGCAGGAGAAGTCATGATGTCCCGGGCGCACTTTTCGCGAATAGCGCGAGCGAGGCAATCCTCGCATGTCAGGCAGGTGAAAATTACCCCCATGAAAGTCTTAATTCCTGTTCCGCCCATGACAGACAGAAAATCCTTCTCGGAAATGACGCCGACAGGTTTGCCTTCCCTGTCAAGCACAGGGACACCGGCAATTCTTGCGGAGGCCATCATTCTAGCCACATCGATCAGCCGTGTGTCCTCGGCCACGGCAACCACATTCGCGGTCATTATCTCTCTAGCCTTCATGGCGTGTGTGAGCCGAAAGATCGCTTGTTGGTACGCCTTTAGATAGATCTCCTTGAAATCGGCCGCGGTTATGTCGATGTAGCCCGGGATTTCTTTCATGGCCTGGTATACGTCATCATCCGAAATTTCTAACGGCAAGCACGCTTTGACTTCCTTGTCTTTCATGCGAACCTCGCTGACCAGTTTATCTCAGCATTCATTTTGTAACTCTTGTGGCTTTCCTACGTCAAGGGCGGCAAGTCGCGCGTATGGCCACAAAGACTGCCTCGGCCGCCCTCATGGATTAAAGTCCGTGCACAGATTTCCATCGGAACAGCTTGTCATATCGCCTCTTTTTTAGTATAATGACAACTCACGGCTGTACTAAAATGGGGTATGCTTATGAGATTGTTGTTATCTGGAAGTGTGTTCAGATACGCTGTTTCGGTTTTGGTTTTCGTCGTCTTTTGTTGCACCAGCGGAGTTTCGCGGGGCGACACTCCATTCAATGTCTGCAGGGACACTTTTGCCATCTCCAATGCCCCTGGTTATTGTTTTGCCATAGCTGCATTTTCGAGATGGTATTTCCTCAATCATCAGGGCGAGCCGTCGTTACGCCAGGTGGTCGACAAGAAAACTCAGCAACAGATAGCAAAGGACCTGCAGGCCTTTTACAGCAAGAATCTTGTCGGAATTCAGGCTGACTATTGCAACAGGTACCACGGTAAACAAAACGAATCCTTCAAGCGGCTCGTCGCGGGGCTTGCCGTGGGTGAGCCGCGAATTGTTCTGCTCATGAACAAAGGACCTCGCAGTGTTGTCCTCCATGCGGTTCTCGCGTACGAGTGGCTGCCCGAACCCAATAAGCTAAAGATTTACGATCCGAATTACCTGAATCAGGAACGTCTGCTGGATTTGAAAAAGGGAGCTTACAGCTCGCTGGACATCACTTACAACGCTATCTGCTTCCCTGAAGTACTCAACGATCATCAAGAGTTGGTGAAAAAAATGCAGGTACTGTACGCGCAGCACGTCGAATCCAAATTGGCTCGGCAAGACGTGTCCTGGAGAAAGGCTGCAGCAACTCCCGCCGACGGTCCGCTAAAACGCGAAGGATACACCCGCGGTCCCACCAAATAGTCCAAAGGACCACTCGTTATTGAGGGGTTGATTGTCTTCCTGGCATTGCACAAAACGGTTGAAGCCGGCAATGCTCAAAGTGACATCGGGGTGCAATTCCCAGCGCGCTTCCAGCTTAAGCATCGCAAGGAATCCGGTTGTAATAAGATGCATCCCTTCCACTTCGGCAATCAGTTCAGCGCCCAGAGGAAGAAGATAACGAGCCTCAAGCCCTATAACCGGAAATATCGTATCGAGACTACGGTTGTTGGAAGTTGTGCCCTCCTCCTCCTCGGGTTTGCCATTCAGCGTCGCTGAGTATCGAACATAGTGCATTCCCACTCTGGGAGCCACCCACCACGATGACATGTCCCAGAGCTTGTATCCGTAATCGAATCTGAGCCAGTTAAAATCCAGCCGAGTCTCGACTGTTGTGTCTGCTGCATAGGTCCGGTTGTGGAAGCGAAGTGTGCGTGGGAGCCTCTTCACACCCGAAGGAGAATAAAGGAGATAATCAAAATTCACGAGATGACTGTTCTGGATTATCCCATTGAAGGTAATACCTGTAGCCTCCCCCTGATTTACTCCGAGCTCCGAAGCGACATCGATCTTGGTGCCCGAATCCGGACGGCCTCCAGCTGGGATGAGCATTTCTCCCCAGTGCCAGATATAGCCCGAGTCCATCCCTAGCTGGAACCGCGCTTCCGGTGACAATCTGAAAGTCTCTTGAGCCCGAACCGGTCCTGCGAAAATCCCCAACCCCAGAACCAAAGTCAAACAGAACAGGCTATAGAAAACAACTCTGCCCAATCGCATGGGATTTCTCCTCCCCGGAGAATCTTCAGGCAGCACGGGTTATATACTCTAAATGAATTGGGGGCAACAAAGAAAAGCGCGGGTTACCGACTAGACTGGGTTGAGGGGAGATCTCATCTCGCATGACCTCCCCTGCAAAGATAATAGGCGCCAAGAAATGATACGTGATGGCCCTGTCTTTTTAAAAAACACAACAATGTTTTTGAAGTCATCAGAGATGGGCCAGGGTGAAGGTAACGCTTTTCAGGCGGCAACGTCGTCCTCTATCGGCCAGCGACCCTGATTCAACCACCGTACCAGAGAAGCGTCAATGGCGTCCTCGAAAACGTCGCATCGGGCAGCTATTTCCTTAAAGGAAAGGCCCTCCTTGAGCATCTGGTGAATGTTCTCGGGCGTCATTCGCACTCTGGAGCCTTCCATCTTCAACATAAGTCACTCCTTTTAACCTGATAACCATTTATGATCCCTTTCTTCGCTGAAGGTTCCCTTGGCGGTTGAAAAAAAAGACACGCCGAAAGATCGAGTTCAGCCTGAAAGAGAAAATGGTTGGCGTTAATGCGCATGCAACCTCGCGGTTGCCGGACCCCCTGTGCGTATGATTTAGCCGGTTTGAAAATCTTTGGAAGATGCGCCGGTTGCGAAAGGAATGCTCCCGCTCCCCCTTCCAAGAATTTTCAGCACACGGCTGAAAACAGATAAACCCTCTTCTATGTACAGCCTCTGTAACAGAGCTTCAGGACGGAATTCCCGTCCGTGTCTCGAGGGAGTAATTAGCCGACGGTTTTATCCTCGCCGGAGGCCTCTTACCACAGCAATCTCGTATAAACATATAATTTTAGAGCAACGTCTCCAAAGATGTCAAGAAAATTCCATGGGATTTTGTAAGGATTCAGTCACGAGGGGCAAATTCTCATTGCGAGGAACGAAGCTATGAAGAAATCTTTATCTTTTTCGTTGTCAGCCAAATGAGATTGGTTCGCTGAACTCGCAATGACATATTTGGAGTGACTCGCTTTTCCACCCATGAGAGATACCAACTCCCATGGCGGAAACCGCCACAATGAAAAATGAAAACGACTTGATAGGGACCGGCATCTTGCCGGTCCCTATCAAGTCGTTTTTATAGGAGTTCGCATTCAAACGAGGAAGAATCGGGGAGGACCTTCTTCTAAGAAAATCCTCCCCGCCGGTTCTGATCCTGTCTCTGTCTATTGTTTCAGGTGAACGCTTTCGTGCACCGCAGCCATCGGCTCTTCGGTGAACACCGTTTGGTCCATATCCGGAAAGACAATATGTAGCACTTCGTCCATATGGTCCACAGGCACTATTTTTAGTCCTTTGCGGATACGCCCCGGAACCTCTCTGAGATCTTTCTCGTTTTCTTTGGGTATGATAACCCGCTCTATCAAACCTCTCTTCGCTGCAAGAAGCTTTTCCTTGAGTCCACCGATAGGCAAGACGCGACCGCGCAGAGTGATCTCGCCGGTCATGGCCAGATCGTTGGGGAACGGTCTCTTGGTCAAGGCTGAGATAATTGCCGAGGTCATAGTGATTCCCGCGGATGGCCCATCCTTGGGAGTAGCTCCCTCTGGCACGTGAATGTGTATGTCCACTTTGTTGTAGAACTCGCTCTTCAGCCCGAGGCCCCACGCCCTTGATCTGACGTAACTCATTGCAGCATGAGCGGATTCCTGCATCACTTCGCCCAGTTTGCCTGTTACTGTCAGCTTTCCCGAGCCAGGCATGGTTGCAACTTCCACAATTAGAAGCTCTCCCCCCACTTCGGTCCAGGCCAGACCAGTGGCGATCCCGACCTTCTCTTGTTCTTCCCTGGTGCCGTGCCGGAACTTGGGAATACCAAGGAACTTTGACAACTGGTTGGGTTCGATCACTATGAGGTTTTCTGTCTGGCCGCCTACAACTTCTCTTGCCACCTTGCGGCATACTTTGGAAATCTGCCGTTCCAGGTTCCGGACTCCCGCCTCTCTGGTGTACCTCCGGACAATTCTCAGAATAGCCTTCCTGCTAAAGCCGATATGTTTGTCACTCAGACCGTTTGACTCCATTTGCTTCGGAACCAGGAATTTTTCGGCGATTCTGAGCTTTTCCAGCTCGGTGTAGCCGGCGAGGCGAATGATCTCCATTCTGTCCTGGAGTGGCGCAGGGATACCGTGCAGTGTGTTCGCCGTGGTTATAAACATTACCTGTGACAGATCGTAGTCAACATCCAGGTAATGATCGTTAAATGTGTGGTTCTGTTCGGGGTCCAGCACTTCGAGGAGCGCCGCGGAAGGATCGCCGCGGAAGTCCATGCTCATTTTGTCAACTTCGTCCAGGAGCATTACCGGATTGACGGTCTGGACCTTTTTCATGCTTTGAATTATTTTTCCGGGAAGTGCGCCTATGTATGTTCTTCTGTGACCTCTTATTTCAGCCTCGTCTCGAACTCCTCCCAGGGAGATCCGTACGAATTCCCGGCCGGTTGACCGTGCCACAGACCGTGCCAGAGAAGTCTTTCCCACGCCCGGAGGACCCACAAGGCACAGGATCGGTCCTTTTGTTTTCGAAACCAACTTTTGGACCGCGAGATACTCGATGATCCTTTCCTTCACCTCTTTGAGGCCGTAATGGTCTTCATCGAGAATCCTCTGGGCCTCGTCAATATTAAGCTCCGATTCAGACCTGGTGGTCCACGGAAGCACCAGGAACCAGTCGATATAATTCCTCACCACGGTGGCTTCAGCGGACATGGGGGACATCATCTTAAGTTTCCGGATCTCTTTTCGGACCTTCGAGTCGGCATCCGGAGGTAATTTTTTCTTAGCCAATTGTTCTTCAAGCTCGGCGATTTCGTTCTTGAAATCGTCCTTTTCACCCATCTCTTTTTGAATGGCCCTCATCTGTTCGCTGAGGTAGTACTCTTTCTGGCTTTTCTCCATCTGCTTCTTGACGCGATCACGAATCTTTTTTTCTATTTCCGCGATCTCAATCTCGCTCTGCATGAGTTCCAGAAGCCGTTCAATGCGGGCCTTGAGTGAGGGAAGCTCCAACAGGTTCTGTTTCTCTTCTATTTTGAGGGTGAGCTGTCCGGCTATGGTGTCTGTCAACCTAGCGGCGTCCGTCATGCCCCTCACTGACGAAACGAATTCCTGTGGGATCTTCTTATTATGGGTAAGGTAGCTCTCGAAAACTCCCTTGAGGCCTCGAACCAGGGCATGAACTTCAATCTCCTTTTCGGGCAATTCGTCCGCAAGGATTTCCACTTCAACTCTGAAGAAGCGTTCGTTTTCTACGAATTTTCTTATTGAGCCTCGACGTCGGCCCTCTACAAACACCTTGATGGTGTTGTCCGGTAGCTTGAGCATCTGGATGATCTGGCCTACGGTGCCAATTTCGAAAATATCTTCTTCTTGCGGATTTGTTTGTTGGGCATTTTTCTGAGATGCCAGGAAAATCAACTTATCCGACTTCATAGCCATTTCTAGAGCCTTGATGGACCGATCCCTTCCTACAAACAAGGGAACTACCATGTGCGGGAACACAACAATGTCCCTCAAAGGCAGGAGAGGCAATAACACCGGATTTGCTGAGGGAGCGTCCTCCTTCTTTGCAAAAAACATTGGACTTTCCTCACGTAATGATCTGGGGAGACGAGTCCCTTGGTACTTGCACACTGAACTCGTCTCGGTAGTTCTTCCATTGGTGAGCCCGGATTTCCGGACGCGATGAAGAGAAAAACTCGGGGTCAGGAAGCGGACTCAGCCTCTTTCTCAAATACGAGAATGCACTGTTCGTGGTTGTAAATGACTTCTTCGTTGACTATAACCTCCTGGAGATTCTTGAACTCCGGAAGTTCGTACATGATATCCAGCATGGATTCTTCCAGGATGGAGCGCAACCCCCTCGCCCCTGTCTTTCGCTGCAGCGCTTCATAAGCCACTGCACGCAAGGCCTCATCCGTGAATCTCAGCTTCACATGTTCAA
>JACRDE010000532.1 GCA_016212935.1 Desulfomonile tiedjei
CAGAATTTACTTTCTCTGGACTCAGCCGCATAAAATGGCTGGACCAGGAGAATTAACAGCATGAGTCCAGTCGAACTCGCTTTTCTGATCTGCATGACAATTCATCCCGTACGGCTTGTCCTCACCGCACCTGGTTCCAACTCGGTTCATATTGGCGGTCTTACGGGTCTTCATGGGTTACTCGACGATTCTCCGGAATCCCTATGGTCACCGCCTCGTCCTACCCAAGTCCACTAGGCTCTCAATTCTCTCTGTACCGCTTGAAAATGGTGTCTTCCTCCTCGTCTGCGAGCTTACCTCGCCCCCGTCAACTTCGTCAACCATTCTTGACTTGCATGCTCTTCCGCCGAACACTGGACGGTAAAGTCCGATTATGGAACTGCCTTTGGCCTGTCGGAATATCTCCGTGAGGAAGGCCAGCAGGACCTCACCTGATGCGATAATGTCTTTCAGCACGTTGCCAGGGCCAACCGACGGCAACTGGTTCGCGTCCCCTGCCAGAAATAGGGTTGCCTGGACAGGAATGGCCTTCAGAAGATGGTGCATGCGCACCGTGTTGATGATTGAGGCTTCATCAATGATCAGCAGGTCACTCCTGAGAGGGGTTCCCTCGTTTTTCTGAAAGCCGCCCTTCTTGGGTCGGATTTCTTTCTGGTCCGCCCAGGCCTCGGCGATCATATTCACACGCTTCGGCCCTATGCCCTTGATGAGTCCCGAGCCAAGGTATTTTTCGATTCCCGCAACAGTTGGCGGGACAAGAGTCGTATACCGCACTATCTTGAACTGCTCTCCGAACTTCGGATGATTGATCCACTCGCCGGTGGCCCGTACAATCTGTCCTGGTGTGGAAGCCATCAGGGTACCTATGACCGTGACGAGATCTCGGTAACAGGGAACTTTGAGTCGAGCGATGGTGAATTCGGTCTCGTCATTGTAGAAGGTCACGCGTTCTATCTGACCTCACACGGTAGACAGTGCGGAGTGGTCGCTATTCATGGAGGGGACTTGTCGTTCATATTGATATGGGATCTCAACAAAAACTCATTCATAATGCAGGACCGGTTAACCGGACCTAACCTATCAAGAAGCCTATTAAATCGCTCGAAGGTCTGACACAGATCTTACCGGAGAAAACTCGGCATGAACACACCACGTTGGTGCCGTGAAGAACGGACGTGAAATCTGGTGGACAATTTTTCTCCAATGCGATAAAGAGGGTGGCCATCGCAACAAAATAAGAATCTGTAGGCGCCCCGCGCTGAACCGCGTCGAGACCAACAGGATAAAAAATAATGTCCTGGCTCGTATATATCCTCCGATGCTCTGACTTTACCCTGTACTGCGGGACTACCACTAATCTGGAGCGCCGTCTTGAAGCACATAACGCCGGGACGGGAGCACGGTATACGAGGTCAAGGCTCCCCGTGAGCCTGGTGTGGCATGGACAGGCAACGAGCAAATCTGCGGCCTTGAAGGAAGAATCTAGGATTAAACGGCTACACAAATACGAAAAAGAGCTTCTCGTCACCTGCAAGACAGGCGGAGAGCTCGAATGCTCAAATCCCATGGGAGGTGTTGCGATGACAAAGGCGGAACTGGTGTCAAAACTTGCGGAAGAGACCAAGGTTACCAAAAAGGTGGCTGCGGCTATGCTGGGCTCACTGGTGAAAACCTTGCAGACAGGACTCAAGGATGGCGGCAAAATCCGCATTGACGGTCTGGGTACGTTTGCGGTTGCGGACAGGAAAGCCCGCAATGGCGTGAACCCTCAAACCAAAGCCAAAATCAAGATTCCGGCTACCAAGGCTCCTGTTTTTCGAGCGGCCAAAGCACTGAAGGAAGCTGTGAAACCGGTTCCGAAGAAGGCTGGAAAGAAGTCCAAGTAAAAAGCTCATTTTGACACAGATTGGTTTTGATGGTGACCTGGCTCGCCGAGGCGATGGACAAGTATGTCCCGGAGATCCCTGTCCTGGGATGTATCCCCGATCAGTCCAATTTGCAGACGACTCGGCGTACGTACGCCATGTCCGTTGATTCTGTTTCCGGAAACCGACTCTGAAGCACGCATCAAAAAGTCAGGACTTTTGGCAATGGCCGTAGCTTCTCACCTCTGTGCACATGGAAGGGGTATCGCGACCGGATCAAGGCGAGGTTGACTGAGCTCGGCTGTTCAATCTTGGATCCCTGGGAGCAACCTTTCCATGCAGTAATTGGTCAGAGCTGCGCTAGACCGGATTGATCAGTGATGAGCAAGTTCGCTGCTCAGGAAGTTCCAAAAACAAAGATGGCCACGGCATTGGAGCTGGCTGGGGCGAAAGTCCGCGTCAAGATCATAGAGGTTCTCAAAGCCCGAGGGGCGACCGAATGAGGTTATACGATACTGGACGAAGCCGAGTTGGATTCTGGATCGAATCGAGCTGGGCGAAGTTGTTCCGAAGGATAGAGGAGATCGAGTTTGATTAGGCTGAGAATCCCAGTTCCTTGAACCGTTCCTGGTCAGTCATGTCGCGCAGCTTGATCGCTTGAACAAGGATTGGTGGTAACGCGTGACGTTTGGCGACCGTCTCGACGGAACAGCCGCGGGTAATGTTGTCCAGGATGCCCCCGAAAAAGTTGTCATCGCAATTTTTTCGGTAAGATTTTTGGATTGAGTCTTCAGATAATCCCTTGGCATCTGGCCATAATTCCAAGAGTTCTTCGGAGACTTCCTTGTCGGTCCACCCCAACATTTTCAGTATCATCATCACGCTATTCTTGTCATCCTCAAACTTGGCGAGCAGGTCTTCGACGTAGAAGCGTGCCTTCCGATGCGTAATTTCTTTGATCGCGCAGAGAGATGAGGCCCATTGCGTATCAAATTGGGATCGAAGACTAGCTGCCGGCTCTCAGTTTTTTCACATCCTCTGTCGACAAAGCCTTACCGCCGAATCCCCACCCCCCGCTCTTTACTTCTTCCACGATTACCACCGTCTTTTCACGGAGCGTCTCACCTTCAATGGAGACCAACGCGTCTGTCACCCTCTCAATCATCAATTTCTTCTCTGCCTCAGAAAAAACACCTTCAATAACCTTTATCTCAGCTAGTGGCATTGGTTTTACCTCCCCGGGTTCGTTGACAAACCATGAACTAATGGGCACAGCGCCAGAGTCCATGTTTTCTGTCTTTCAGATGCCTAAGCACGATTTAGGATTCATAGACAGCAAAGATAATAGGGCTGAAAACAAAAAAGATCCAAATGTCTTATCCTAACGATGGGAACGAACTGAGCACACACCGAATTTTCACTTTGAGGATTCGCTGCCATGCTCCATAATTCTACCGCGCCATCTGAGAAATCTCATATTTGAGCAAATTTGTCGGATGTCCGGCAAAATTCCGGAGATGCGACCTCCTCTGGGTTCCCTTGCCAAAAAACGATTCAAGTCAGACGCCGGCTGGCGGCTACCGGAGCAAATGCCATGGCTTTAGGAATGTTTCGGAGGGATTCCGCAGTAAGTATTCGGACCAAGCTGATAATTATCTTCATTATCATCAAGGTGATACCCCTCGTGATCTTAGCCTGGCTTTCCTGGCAGGGCGCTAAGCTCCTGGGTACAAGGGTCGCCGAACAGACTGTGCAAGTAGCCGGAGAAATGCGGAGAAGCGTGAAGGAGGTGGGCGAACGGACTACCGAAGATGCCATCCGTGCGCTGGACATTCGATCCCGTGAAAACGTGGAACGCATGTCCACGGACACTGCTCAAGCAATAGCAG
>JACRDE010000552.1 GCA_016212935.1 Desulfomonile tiedjei
TGATCGGCAGCTCTTTGATACCACTGAACAGATTGCTCATAGTTCTTCGACACTCCGTGGCCGTGATAATATATGTCTCCGATCTTTTGCTGGGCTCTGGCGTATCCCTGATCCGCCGCCTTCCGGTACCACTGTAGAGCTTCGCCATAGTCTTTCGGCAGTCCTTGACCGTTATAGTACAGATCTCCCACATCGGCTTGGCCTCGAGCGTACCCCTGGGCAGCGGATCGGCGGTACCATTCCAAAGCTTGTTCATAGTTTTTGGGGACTCCTTTCCCGGAGTAATACATGTCTCCCAAATCAGCTTGTGCTCGGGCGTAGCCTTGATCCGCAGCTTTGCGATACCATTTAACCGCCTCTGTGTAATCCGTTGGAACTCCGCGTCCGTAAAAATACAGGTCCCCAAGGTCGTTCTGAGCTTTCGGGTCGTTTTTTTTAGCCCGCTTCAGAAGCTCGTTGAGATCATCTGAAGGTCGAGGTTCGCGTGCTTCCGCGGGCGGCTTTGTCGCCCCCGAAGGACGGTGGCTAGCAAGCTGATCCCGCTCGGGACTCGGTTCGTTAAAACGAACGTCTGCTCCCAAGGAGAGATTCAAAGAAATGGGGAAAGCTCCAACGAGACGACCTTCAAGTTGGGGATGCTGAACGCCATTTGTGGCGTCCTTGGTCTTTTCGTACACGTATTCGTAGGCTTCTTTGAGCGTGACGTATCCTTTTCGAGCCGCGTCCGCTTCACCTGCGAGACCTTTGATCAGATAATGGGTGAAAACACTGTTGCCCAGATCCGGGCTTTCGAGCGACACTTCGTCCGTGCGACTTGAGGTGAGAACGATTTTGCCTTCGGATTGGTTAAACTGGGAAATGAATTTCTCGAGAGCCGGTTCCAGTGACTTTTGCCCCTGAATCGAAAATCCTCCTGCGTGACAGGTGTCGGCAACAAGGACCACCCGCTTGGAATCCAGCCGGTGCATGAATTTCATCTGAGTAAGATTGACCGCTGTGGCTTCCAAATATTCAGGGTCAGCATCATAGGTGAGGAAGAAGAATTCTCCCGGAATATTGGGGTCGTCGGCCCCATGACCGCTGAAGAACAGAATTACCGTGTCGTTCTTGCCTGCCTTGCGCAATTTGTAAAACAAGTGTTTCTTGACTTCTCCGCTCGTAGCCTCCTCGTTGACGAGAATCGTGAGCCAAATATTTCGGTATAACTCCTTTTGGGTTTTCAGAAATTCGGCAAAGTCTAGAGCGTCTTTATCGGACACTCTCAATTTGGGGATCTTCGGATCCTTATAGTTGGAAACTCCGACCACCACAGCATAAAGGTCCGCTCGGATCATTTCAGGCACGGCTGTCGCCGAACCGCCCCTGTCGCGCCTTATCGCTTTTGAATCTTCTGTGGCAAGACAGAGCACAGGAAGCAAGAGCGCTAAGGCTGCAACTAGTGAACAGTATCCGAGGGAATGAATTTTGTTTGGGGCATAACTCTTAGCCGATAAAGTTCCCATTTTCCAGCTCCCATTCGAGTCAGCCATCTGGTGTCGGTTCACGACTGAAACTAGGATAAGCCACAATACTCTTGAAACAGACTTGGATTTTCTTTTCAGTCGTGCCCAAAGCCTCCCGCCAGCATGAAAACACAGACCAGAGCCTGCCGAAACTTGATAAACAGTGTTGCTAGAGCGTTAGGACAAGGCTGACACACACTACCTAACTCCAAGCCCTCACTTCTATTTTGGGTCGCGTTGGCTTTGCTTTCAAGTACTTGTGTCGAGATTGATCCCGGATAACGAATTCTCCAAGGGGTGTCCCACAAAATGGCCGATACTGTACAGTAAAGAAACTGACCTCGTAAAGCTCAGCCCAGATATGGTGGGTACTTCCCTCGAAGCGCAATCAATCGTCGGCATGTTTCAGTCCGAGCACGAAAAACACGGACATGGAAAGATGAAGAGACTCTCTGCCTTAGGAATGAAATTACTGTGAGCAATGCAAACGACGCGGTATCAAAGAGGCTCGCATCAATCCAATGAGACCACGGGCTTTCCGAAGAGTCAGGCAAGATGAAACCTATTGAACTGAAGAGTTTTGAAAACATGAAAAGGCTTCCCGCGCATGGGGAAGCCTTTTAGAGCCATAAGAGCAGAGAATTCCGAGAATTGATCAGGGCGGACCCTCTGAAAAGAGCCTCTCGCTATACAAGACGCTGTTCTCGCGAACGTGAGAGAATAGTCTCTTGAATCCGTACGAGAGAGCGATGAGGCTGAAAATGTCCGAGAATAATCTACGCGTAGGTTTTCACGCGCTCTTTTATCCTGGCGGCCTTGCCCCTGAGTTTTCGAATGTAGTAGATCTTGGAGCGTCGCACACGACCGCGGTTCACCACCTCGATCTTGTCCAGCATCGGCGAATGCAGAGGAAATACCCGCTCCACGCCGACACCGTAAGATACTTTTCTAACAGTGAAGCTTGTGCCCGAGCCTTTGCGGTTAATGCCGATAACCACGCCCTCAAAGACCTGAATCCTCTCACGGGTACCTTCAACTATACGCACGTGGACCTTAAGAGTGTCCCCGCTCCGGAAATCCGGAAGGTCCAGCCTCATTTGTTCCATTTGAATCTGTTCGAGCATGTTCATAGTGTTTCTCCGTCAAGCCCGTGTGAATTTCAGAGCGGATCTCCTCAAGGAGTCTTTTCTCCTCAGCATCCGGAACCCTCCGTTTGAGTAGGTCCGGCCGTCTGGCGAGGGTTCTGGCCAGGGCTTGTTTTTTTCTCCAACTGCGTATTTTCTCGTGGTGTCCCTCGAGCAACACCTCCGGGACTTTCAAATCCTCAAAAACTCTAGGTCTGGTATACTGCGGATACTCAAGAATGCCCAGGTAGAAGGATTCACCTTCTATGTGGCTGTCTTTTCCCAGTACCCCTGGAATGAGCCTCACAACAGCGTCGATTAACACCATCGCGGCGGTCTCTCCGCCTGAGAGTATGTAATCGCCCACAGAAATCTCATCATCGACGAAATTCCTGATCCGTTCATCAATCCCTTCGTAACGCCCGCATACTAAAACGATACTTTCTTCTTGGGCCAGTTCTTCGGCTATGGTTTGACTGAAGAGTCTCCCTTGGGGCGTCATAAGGATTACCTTAGGATCGCCTGCCTGCCCGCGTAGGCTGCCTATGCCCCTCACAACGGGCTCAGGTTTCATAACCATTCCGGTACCGCCGCCGTACGGGTAATCGTCCGTGGTTCGATGGCGGTCGTCGGTGAAATTTCTAAGATCAACGGCCTGGGCTCTCATCAACCCTGCTTCCACAGCTCGGGCGGGATTGCCGTAAGCCAGAAACGAATCGAAGATCCCAGGGAATATCGTCAGGATCTTGATGTCAATCATCCGGGATCAATCCATCCAGAGGGTCCACGGTCATTTTTTCGTTTTCCAGGTCCACTTCCAGCACCACGTCTTCAATCATGGGCAGGAGAACTTCTCCGTAGCTTCCCTCAACATGGAGGACGTCATTTGCTCCTGTAGGGGTGATCTGAGTAATTTTCCCGAGGTCACGCCCATCTGTCGTGAAGACGCACATTCCCAGCAATTCAAACCAGTAATATTCGTCTTCCTCCTTGGCCGGCAGATTTCCTTCACCTGTCTTGACCAAGGTTCCCATTAGCTTGCTTGCTGCTTCCGGGCTGTCGATTCCCTCCAGGGAAACCAGGGCAGCCCCCTTGTGAATGCGGATTCTGGTAACCTTATAAGCGGTTTCCCCGAAAACCAGGACATCGGAATTCTCAAAGGACTCCAAGGATTCAGTGAAAGGCTTAACCTTGATTTCGCCTCTGATCCCGAACGGTTTTGCCGCTCTTCCGATAACGACGAGTCTGTTTCGGGTCATCCCTATGTGCTTCGTCGGAAAATCATCGGCTACTCGAGAATCTCCAGTACCGCTCTTTTCTTTACTTTCGTGGATGCCGCGCTCAGTATGGTCCGCATGGCTCGAGCGGTGCGTCCCTGTTTTCCTATGACTTTTCCCAGGTCACTTTTGGCCACTTTTAGCTCAATGACCGAAGTGGCTTCGCCTCCCACTTCCGAAACGGACACTTCTTCCGGACTGTCCACGAGCGCTTTGGCGATATATTCGATCAGATCTTTCATCCGTCTCCTCCACTAGCGCAAGGCGATTCTCGCGGATTGCGAACGGCTGGGCTCCAATTACTGCTTAGGGGCGGCCGAACGTTCGGCTTGTTTCACGATTCTTCGCACCGTGTCGGACAGCTGCGCTCCACGAGATTGCCAGGAGCGAATGGCCTCCACATCTATTTTCAAGCCTTTTTCTTTATCCCTCGGATCGTAGGTTCCGAGAACCTCCAGAAATCTGCCCTCCCTGGGGAAGAAAGATTCCGCTGCCACCACCCTATAGAAGGGTTTCTTTTTGGCTCCATGACGGGCCAGACGTATTGTTACTGCCATTATATGGATTCCACCTCCGCGTGGGTATGCTCCCTCGAGTCATAATCGACCAATATTAATGAAGACGAGCTGTCCTGTCAAGCTAGATTTGCCCCGCTCAAGCGAATGATTACCTCGCGGGGTGCCGCTTCCAGGGATTCGCGGAACTAGTTGCAATTGACTTTGAACCCGTAATAGCATTAGAACTACGGTGTGGATTTAGTTCTCGAATTCCGCAAGTTCTCTCTCGAAGTTTTTACGTGTCCTGGCGAGGGGCGCCGGGAATCACTGAACGTTAACGGAGTCAAAACATGGGAAAAGATGAAAAGTCCTTGTCCGAACGCGAACTCTGGACCCTGAAAGAATTCGTCGAAAACACTCTGCGCAAGAGCGGCGTGGTCCTGATGGAAATGTACGGCAAGGGCGATAGACAGCGTAAATTCGACGACGATCTTGTGACCGAGGCGGAAAATCACGCCTGGGAGTTGATTTCAAGAAAAATCAAAGGAAGCTTTGACGATCACGGATTCCTGAACGAACTTTCTCAGGAGAACTTGAGCGAGGAAAGTTGCCCCCGTTTCATCTGGATATTGGACAGCCTGGATGGGGCCGCATCTTTCCAGGCGGGCATGCCGGTATGGGGGATAAGCGCTGCTCTGTTCGAGAAATTCTGGCCGGTTCTAGGTTTCCTTTATCTACCGGTGACCGGTGAACTTTATTCCGCGTATGCAGGTCGGGAAGCCCTGCTCAACGACAAACCAATCCGAGTCAGGGAAGACCACAACGTTGACAACGAAAGCCTTGTGTTGGTTTATTCACGGTTTCACAACAATTTTACCAGCACCTTCCCTGGCAAGATCCGCAATCTGGGGTCTTCCGCTGGACACATGGCATATGTGGCAAGAGGCGCGGCCGACGCGTGCTTGTTGAAAAACGTCAGTGTTCAAGACCTTGCCGCGGGCAGCATTATTCTGGAAGCAGCTGGCGGCGAGATAAGATACCTGGACGGTCGTCCGTTCCATGTTGGCGAGTTCCTGGACGGCAGGAGAATCGCGGAGCCTCTAATTGCAGCTCCGAAGGGTACAAGCGAGTCCTTTGTGAAGTACTTCAAAATGATTTAGTCCGAGCATCCCTGCAATTACAGAGGCGCGGAGTCTTCTCAGGACCGTGCCTCTTTCCAGATCTTCATCTCATCTGAAATCTTTACAGAGTGTTTGGCAGTTTTGACGCGTGAATTGACTTAAGTCAACGACAATTTTCTGTGCAGGAAATAATGTGGAAACCGGAGGCCCTCATACTGATGCGCATTCAAAGAAGTAAGATTGGGGGAACCTCTTTGTAAAGAGTTTTCTCCCAAACCCCCTTCCAGAAACTTCTATCATTTAGCGGAATCCCAAATTTCCTTTCAGGAAATGGGGATTCCGGCGAGTGCTAAAAGTTCTTGAGGTGGGGTTCGGGGAGGAACTTCTTACAGGACGCGGCCTGCGGCCGCAACCAAACTTTGTCAGATTTCTCTCATAGAAGCAGTAAGTTACATCGATCGCAATCCAACTTCTTCTCGAGAAAACAAGAAA
>JACRDE010000553.1 GCA_016212935.1 Desulfomonile tiedjei
AAAAAACTGTCTTAACAATATGTTGGCTCTCTATTGAGTCGTTCGGCGGCATGGCACAGTCATTGCCATAAATCAAGGCGATTGGTTTTTCACAGCAAAAGTACCGACAGCCCCTGGCAGGTGGGTTCCATAAGACCCTTGAAAAGAAGAGGTACCGAACTTCGCTACACCAGCATCGGCCAGAGGCCTGGACAGTCTCTCACAAACAACCACCCCGGGGGCGTTCCCCCGGGAAAACCAGGAGGTGAAAAAACCACCGAACCGAGCCATGGTCTCAGATCCCTGCCTCAATCGCTTTCCTTTTCTTGTTGCACAAGAATTCCAGAGATGAAATGCGTCGAATTACCGGCTCGTCGCGAAGTGCGAAGAGGGGTTTTCTTTTGACATTTTTCCACAAAGTGTGCCAAAATAATCCTTCTTACAGCGCGGACGCGCTGGACCGTAACAGGCGGCGGGTGAACGAGAGAATCCTCTGACTGCTTATTGAGAAAAAGACCTTGATTGAGCTTCTGCCCGGTCACCGGAGTCCGGTTATCGGGTTTTTTATATGCTGATGCGCCTTGAACAATAATGCCGCGATCTTGACGAATCAGTCTTGTCCGGGCATAAGATACCCTTGTGATGGGAAACTCTGATGCGGTGACAATGGCACGGAGCAGAATGGGAACAGGTTACCGGAACCGACTCAGAGTAGTATGGAAATCATCGTTCTTGAACGGCCGTCGCATTGAAGCGGCTGTCAGGGTTCGTTCGGAGCTTGTAGAGGCTCCTGCCGATAGATAGCAGTTGATCAGGAGAACCATGTGTTCTTCCTCAGCGTGAATGAAAACAACAAGCACCGCGCAGTGCCGGATGGGACCTCCCACAAATGCCAGATCTTTTCGACAAGTGCTATTCTTTTACACGAGACCAGGAAGCCATAGCTGCGGGATTCTACCCGTTCTTCAAGGCCATTTCCAGACTCGACGGGCCCCACGTCACAGTCGATGGTCGAGACTTAATCATGGTGGGGTCGAACAATTACCTGGGACTTACCACGCACCCCAAGGTCAGGGAAGCGGCGATGCAGGCCCTAAAGGAATACGGCACAAGTTGCTCGGGGTCGCGGTTTGCTAATGGAACTATCGACTTGCACGAGAAGCTGGAAGCCCATCTGGCGAAATTCGTGGGTAAACAGGCGGCTCAGGTTTTCTCGACAGGTTTTCAGACAAACCAGGGAGTCATTGCGCCTTTGCTTTCCAGGTCCGACACTGTGATCATAGACCGACTCGTTCACGCGAGCATTGTGGATGGAGTCCGCCTGTCTTTCGGCAAGGTGAGGCGCTTCCGGCACAATGACACCGAGTCTTTACGCAGAAATCTGGAAGCAAGTGCCGATTCGAGCGGTGTTCTAGTGATCGTGGACGGTGTTTACAGCATGGAAGGCGATATCGCTCCGCTTCCTGAGATCATTGCAACATCCAAAGAATTCGGTGCACGAATAATGGTCGATGATGCTCACGGCTTGGGGGTACTGGGCGAGAATGGACGCGGAACACTTGAGCACTTCGGCGTCGTTGATGACGTGGACCTCGTGATGGGAACTTTCAGCAAGTCCTTGGCCTCGCTGGGAGGATTCATAGCCGGGGATGAAAGGGTAATTTCCTTCATAAAGCATCATTCTCGTGCTCTGATATTTTCGGCGTCCATGCCTCCTTCGGCCATAGCCACGGTCCAAGCTGCGCTAGAAGTCATAGAGACGGAACCGGAAATTCGGCAGAACTTGTGGAGAAACACTGTTTTTTTCAGAGAGCAGCTCTTGGCGGCAGGGTTCAACACTGGGCCCACAGAGACTCCTATCGTTCCCGTGATAGTCGGAGATGACTTTCGCACGCTAGTCCTCTGGAAAAGGCTTTTCGAAGAAGGGTTGTTCACGAATTGTGTGCTTGCGCCAGGAGTCCCGGAAGGTTCGCAGCGGATTAGAATGTGCCTTATGGCCACCCACACAATGGAAGATCTCGAGAAAGTGGTGGAGATCTGCACCCGCGTAGGAAAAGAAATCGGCATAATCTGAGACGGAGACTAGAGCCATGTTGGGTGACAAACACATCAGGAAATCAGGAAGTGTTACGATTATTAGTGCAGCTTTTTTCATCGCCGTTTGTGTTTTGGGTGCGATGTCGGTGTCAGCCGAGGCTCCAGAAAAAGTGGGTGACGGAGCGGGCATCACAACGTGGCAGGACAATCAAGCGGAAGGCTCTTCCGTCCCTCGGCTCAGCGCCGAGGAGCGTGTTGAACAGATGGAAAAGACGCTTCAATCAATAAAGGACACCAGCGAAAAATCTGAGGAACGCAGCTATCAAAACAAAATGATGGCCAGGGAATTGATAGGATATGTCAAAATCATGGTAGTTGTTCTAGTGGTGATCGCCTTGAGTTTTCCCTTTATTGTTTGGCTTTTGAGCAAGAAACGAATACTGGGCTTGTCCGGCCTTTCCCAAGAAGTCTCGGCCACTCTGCTTGTGGTGGAAGAGCGACAGGCGAAATTGGCCAACATACTAAAGGAAGTTCAAGGGGAAATCGATTACTTACATACCATGTCGGTCCCAGATCTGAAAAATCTCATCAAGCAGGCAGAAACCTACTTGGAACAGAATGAGAAAGACCTCGGAAAAGCAGGACGCGACAAAAAGTAACGCCCGGCATGTCTTATACCGGCTTCAAAAGCTGGGGTCGCCACAAGGAATAATGAAAACGTATCGGCAGGA
>JACRDE010000554.1 GCA_016212935.1 Desulfomonile tiedjei
ACAGGAAGCCGTCAAAAGAGTGCTTGAATCAGGATGGGTGTCCATGGGCCCTGAGACTGAACTCTTTGAATCAGAATTTGCGGCATACCTCGGTTCAAAAAACGCAGCGGCAGTGTCGTCAGGAACCACCGCCCTGCACCTTGCGCTTCTGGCCGCCGGAGTGGGCCCCGGAGACGAGGTCATTACGCCTTCCCTAACCTTCGTGGCCACTGCCAACGCGATTCTGTATGTTGGTGCGACACCCGTTTTTGCCGACGTGACAGGCGTTGAGGACTGGAACATTAGCGCTGACCAGATAGAACGGGCCATAACCTCTAAGACGAAGGCCGTCATACTGGTACATTACGCCGGTTTTCCCTGTCAAATGGACACAATTCGCGAACTGGCCGAGTCAAGCGGCCTCGTGATAATTGAAGACGCAGCTCATGCTCCAGGCGCCGAATTTCAGAGCAGGAAAATTGGGACCTGGGGGAAAATCGGCTGCTTCAGTTTTTTTTCCAACAAGAATATGACCACGGCAGAAGGCGGGATGGTGGTAACCGACGATCCTGAGACCGCGAAGAAACTGAAAGTGTTGCGATCGCACGGAATGACCACGCTCACCTGGGATCGGCATCGGGGTCACAGTTTCTCCTACGATGTCATTGAGACAGGGTACAACTATCGGATGGATGAAATTCGAGCTGCATTGGGCCGCGTCCAATTGGCCAAACTGGAAGCAAATAACCAGAAACGCCGGCTTGCGACCTTGGAAATGCGGCGACACCTGAAGGAGTACCCAGAGATTTCAGTACCTTTCTCTGACAAATCGATATCGGACTCGTCGTGCCATATTTTTCCTATATTACTTGAGGAGTCCGAACTCAGGCCCGGCCTGATGGCTCACCTGAAGAACGCGGGAATTCAGACGAGCATTCACTATCCTCCCGTCCATCGTTTTTCTACCTATTTAGGAAACGGAAGAGCCAGGGCAGACGGTTTGAGAATTACGGAAGAAATAGCTGCCCGTGAAGTGACATTGCCTCTCTTCCCGCAAATACTACCAGGACAAATTAAGTCAATTTGCAGAGAACTCCGAGGCTTCTTCGATCATCAAGGGACATCGAATCATGGACGGACCCTGAGCTCCTTGGCTGAACACGGCAAGCGGGGCTTTCCGGGGTGAAGATCCTGATTGTGAAATTGGATATGTGGGTGTTCTGAGACAACACAATACATGGGCTACCGGTATAGAACGTTCTGTTCCAGAAATAAAGTTCGTGGAATTGAAGGTTTATATACCAGTTGTTATGCCGAAACATTGGTACGCAAGAAACAAGTCAATTAGTACGCACAAAAAATTGCTAAATATGAGGAGGCGTCATGAGAATTCTTGTCGCGGGAGTAGACGGGTACCTTGGATGGGCTCTTGCCCAACACCTCACACAACGGGGACATACGGTAGCAGGCGCCGATAATTACCTGAGACGCGACTGGGTGGCTGAATTAGGCTCCCAATCAGCAACTCCGATCCGGCGGATGACTGAAAGGATTGAGGCATTCCGAGAAAATTTCGGGAAGAATCTTCAATTTTTCCGAGGAGATCTTGCGGACCACGACTTAGTCATGAATATATTCAGGCATTTCAGGCCTGAGGCGATCGTGCATCTCGGCGAGATGCCTTCCGCACCTTACAGCATGATCGATGCCGGCCACGCCATATTCACGCACAAAAACAACCTCTTCGGTACGCTCAACATTCTCTTCGCCATGAGAGATGTCTGCCCGGAATCGCATTTGGTCAAACTTGGAACCATGGGTGAGTACGGCACTCCAGATGTGGACATACCTGAAGGGTTTTTTACAATTGAGTACCGGGGGAGAACCGATACTTTGCCCTTTCCGCGTCAGGCAAACTCCTGGTACCACCAGACAAAGGTGCATGATTCCAATAACGTGATGATGGCGTGCCGTCTGTGGAAACTGAGGTCCACGGACATAATGCAAGGCGTGGTTTACGGCACCAGAATAGATGCCATGGGCGATGACGAGAGGTTGCTGACACGTTTCGATTTCGACCAGTGCTTTGGGACGGCAATCAACAGGTTCTGTGCACAAGCCGCTATAGGAGCACCCCTTACTCTGTACGGCCAGGGAGGTCAGAAGAGAGGATTCATCCCCCTAAGAGATTCCGTGCAGTGCCTGACAATTGCAGTCGAGAATCCTCCCAAAGGCGGAGAGTACCGTGTATTCAATCAGTTCGAACACGTCTATAACGTGACCGAACTGGCCGCAAAAGTGAAAAAGGCTGGAGATGAAATAGGACTGAACGTCCAAATAAGAAACGTGGAGAACCCGCGACAGGAGCAAGAGCAGCATTACTATAACCCCGATCACAAGCATCTGCTGAAACTTGGCTATCGTCCTACCAGGGACATGCTCGGAGAGCTCAGGATCATGCTAAAGGATCTCACAATATGCAGGGGCAGAATTGAAGCTCGGCGTGAGGCCTTGTTCCCTGATATTCGATGGGACGGCAGCCGAAGGCCAGTGGAATACCTGGATGAGCCGGTAACAGAAATAGAGCCCACGGTGCAGGTCCCATTCCGGGCGTTGGCCAGAAAGCAGTCATAATCGCAGAATGCAGTACTCTGCCACTTATGCCGGAAATGGAATCCGGATGTCATTAAGAATACAGAAATTTCAAATCACGTCTCAATCGGCCAAAGCCCTCATGGTGAGAACCTGTGGACTAGGTCTGATGTACGTTGCCACAGCGGCCGCTGCCAATTATCTGGGAGCCATGCAATTCGGTGTTTTCAGTTCGGTTTTGTCTCTTACTCCAATCCTGGCTGCCATAGCGGTGGGGGGCGTTGATGTCTTCGCAGCAAAAACTCTTGCAACTATCAGTGACAGGAATCCCAGCAAGATTGCGCGGGAAGTTGCCGTAACTCACGCCGACGGATTACTGGGCATAGCGTTTGGTTTGGCCTTGATTTCTATGATTGTGATCGCTGCTGTTTCCTTGGGCATAAACGAGGACAAGTATGGCGTGTTGATACATGCCATGTACATTTTTCCGGTATTTCTTCTTATCTACATCCGTCAATACATTACGGTATCCCTTAGCAGTGCCGCTAACGCCATGTTTCCCGAACAAGTAATACTTCCCTCCTTATTTGTCCTGGGTCTTGCAGTCGCGCACATTTTCTTCTCGCCGCTGAGCACCGGGTTAGTACTGGGAAATTACTTCTGTGCCGCCGTTCTTACATGGATTACCGGTCTGTATTTGATTAGGAACGAAAGCTGCATAGCCCGAAGCCTCACTGTTCCGCTGACTGTTCGAGACCTTGTTGACAGACTGAATTCCGGCCGTCCTTTCTTATTGGCAGCTGTTTCGTCAGTAATAATGACAAATGCGGTGACTGTACTTGTGTCACTGTTTTTTGGCTTCAAGGAGGCCGGATTATATTTTGCCGCATGGCGACTTGCGCACCTTCCCAGCATGCCTCTGCAAGTAATAGAAAACGTAGTCATGCCATCCGCTGCTCGCCTTCACAGTTTAGGGGATCGCGAAGGACTGTCGAACTTGGCCAGATTCAGCGCAACCCTCAGCTGCGCCTCGGGCATCGCCATTAGCGTCGTTCTAATATGTTTTCACGAACGATTTCTAAGTCTCTTCGGACAGGAATTTGTGGGCGCAGGACCTGTTCTGATCATATTGCTGATCGGACAAACACTGACCACAGTGACTGGTCCGAAGCAATCCCTCATGCGGATGACAGGCCTGGAAATTGTGTTCTCAAGAACCTTTGCAGTGGCTTCAGTCCTTCTGCCACTCGCAGTATATCTTGCGGCTCGATTCGGCGGAATAGTCGCCGTTGCTTTATGTGTTGCCGTGATGGTGGCTGCACTGGACCTGACATTTTGTCTTTTCTTGTGGAAGAAACGTGGCGTAGTTTCACTCCCGTACGGCCCTGGGGTGCTTCTGAAATACTTTAGTCGCACTCAATGGCGGCAATCCACGTTTCAAGAAAAGGTCAAGTTTATTTGGCAAATACTGAGCCTTTGATCAACTGACTAGGATACCGGTCATGATTGGTCGGACATTGCAAGTCGCTTTTACGGTGAAGCTGAGGTGCAGTCCGCTGACATCTCATACCAACCTACATGGCGAAAGGCGCCACAACGAAGCATTAAAGCGCCAGTACCGGCATGTTGCCGGTCCAAGCAAAGCTGCTTTCATAGGAATGCGCTTTGAAAGCAGTAAGATCTGGGGAAACACCTCTTACGAGAAGGGTTTCTCCGATTTTGCTTCTTTGATTGCGAATTCGTATCAAAGCGCTGTGCCCTGTTCAGCGTGAAACCAAATGCTCGCTCTCCTAGCGGTGGAGTTTGCGACCTAAAAGGATAGTGTCATTTAGCGGAGCAGAAGAGTGAGCGATCAGGTTCCCACACAACTATCCGGGTCCCTGTGATTTGGTCAAGCCACTACTGCGGAGGAAGCTTATGAGCTCCGAGAAATATGCCGAGTTTCTGGCTGGCATTGGCCACCGTGTGGTTCGTACCAAAGACACCTGGTGGTATGAATCTTCATCGCATGTTTATTCAAATTTTCCCTATCACATTCCTGTCACGGTGAAACTCAATGAAATCGATGAGGTATTGGGTAACACCGGATTTGCAGCAAAATATGCATGTCCCATAGAGATAGGAAGACCAAGCTATCAGCACGTATGCACTGAGAGAGACTATGATTTCGCGACTCTTAACCAAAAAGCCCGGAATCGGACGCGGCGGGGTCTGGAGAGATGCTCAGTGAGGCGCCTGACATTCAAGGAATTGGCAGCGACAGAGAGCTTGGAATTGTGCCGCGACACGTGGATGCGGCATGGGAAACCTGTCCCCTCGGATTTCGAAGACTATTGGTCGCGGTTCTACAATGCGGCCGATGCAGCGAGTGTTCTTGAAACGTGGGGGGCGTTTGTGGGCGACGAATTGGGGGCGTTTCTAATCGCGGTACTAACAGATGGCTGCATGTGTCTACGGGATGTCTGTTCTCACAGTAATCATCTACATGCTCATCCCAACAATGCCTTAGTCTATCTGTTTACGAAGGATGCAATAGCACGGCAGGAAGTCAGCGAAGTCTCCTATGGCTTGCAATCACTGCAGGAGGGCACGGAGACGTTAGACCGTTTCAAAGAGGGAATGGGATTTCCCAGGCGTCCCGTGGGACAGCGCATCGAAGTAAACAGGACGCTGCGCCCCATTCTCCGAGGACCGATTGCAAAAGCAGCGCTGCGACTTTCAAGAATGGGGAACAAGAATCAGACAATTCGCAAGCTCTCCGGCCTCCTGCAATGGTACACGGAACAGCCGAATTTGAGCAGTTCACGCAACGGCAATAGCAGGCACAGGTGACCATTCACTTGTGGGAGGAAAGAGGTTCGGGTTGAGTGTTTCATTGCGAGCGCAGCGAAGTAACTCGAGGTGCAGAAATGGACATCATGTTTTGGCTTTCTCTATCAGTAGTCTATTATGTGTACGATGGATATCTACGCCTCCTGAAGTTTCTGTCAAGGCACAGTGTAAGAAAATCGGAATCGGAATTCCGTGAATGGCCCAGTGCGACCGTGTTATTGACGGTATACAATGAAGCAGAGGCAATTGAAGAGCGCATCCGCAACATTCTCGCAGCGGATTACCCCAAAGACCGATTGGAATTGCTGGTAGCTTCGGACGGATCCACCGACGGTACAGATGCCTTAGTTCGAGAGATAGGCAATCCTCGGGTCAAATTGATCAGCCTGGAACGTTGTGGAAAAACCGAAGCGCAAAATCAGGCGGTAAAAGAAGCTACCGGCGAGATACTCGTATTCACTGACGCTCGAACCCGCTTTGACAGGGCGTTCTTGAAACAAATAATACTGCCCTTTTCCGATCCTAGTGTGGGAGGAGTTGACGGACATTTACTTTTCATCTCTGCCCCAAACAATCCGGTTTCTGAGGGACAAGGCAGGTATTGGCGTTACGAGTTGCAGGTGAGACAATTGGAGAGTGACCTCAATATACTAGTTGTTGCTTCTGGCGCTTGTATGGCGATTCGTCGGTTTTTGCTGCGCCAAATGGATCCCTCTCACGGTGAAGACTGCGTTGTCCCGCTCGACGTTGCGCTACAGGGGTATAGATTTGTTCACAGTCCCCAAGCACTGGCGTACGATCACATGGACCATCAAGCTGATAAGGAATTCAAAACTAGGGTGAGGATGACCCTCCGTAATTGGCAGGGAACCTTGAGTCGCAGGAGACTGCTCAATCCTTTTCGCCATCCGGGTTACGCGTGGGCGCTGTGGTCACACAAATTACTGCGATGGCTGTCTCCTTTGTTCCTGATACTCATGACCCTTTCTTCCATGTTATTGGCCGCTTCCGGATCCAAGATGTTTCAGTTCATCGCCGTGGCCAGCGTCATAAGTTATATGGCCGGCTTTATTGGATGGCAAGCGGAACGGAGAGGATTGAGCATTCCCGTTGCTTCGGCAATATACAGCTTCTTGTTGGCGAATCTCGGCTTTCTGGTTGGGCTGTGGCGCTCTTTACGCCAACAGAGAATCACCGCCTATCGCTCCTGATGCATGTGATCGCCGATTTGAATCATGACACCGATGCGAAGAGACCAAGAAGTGACATTGCTGACTACAGTTGCGGACTGGTCTCCGAAGCCGAGTGAGGAAGTGCTGTTCGCAGTGAAGGCGGCATGCCGCCTGGCCAACTGAGTTGCCCACGTTATGGCGAATAGGCATAAGGGCCGGTATCATTTTTCAAAAGCGCACTATTTCACTGCGCCTACCCCTGGAGGCAATAACAGCCAATTGACAAACGAGAACTCAGATTATTCACATATACAGATTTGAGACCTGTCCGGTTCAGCGCCGCTTGAACAAAGACAAGCATTGACAGAGAAAATGGTTTGAGAGGATTTGAAATGTGGTCTTTGAATGATTGTTCGGATGCCGTGAGGGATAATAATGAGAGCTAACCCTCACTTGCCGGATGGAAAGCAATTTGCCTTCACCATCTTCGATGACCCTGATCTGACCTCATCAAGAAAGATAAGGGACTTATATGCCTTTCTCTGGGACTGTGGATTCAAGACTACCAAGTCGGTTTGGACAGTACCCGGTAACGATGCCCCCGAAAAACACTGGGGCGGGGAAACATGCGGCGATAAGGAATACAGGCGCTGGCTCCTATGCCTTCAAGAAGCCGGTTTTGAAATTGCCTATCATAATGCCACATATCACAGCTCTACTAGAGCGCAAACCGCAGCCGCACTCGAGGCGTTTCGGTGCATTTTCGGTTCCTATCCACTGTCAATGGCCAATCATTTCGCTTGTAAGGAAGGTATATATTGGGGAGAATCCAGATTTGAGGGCGTGAATAGGGCCCTATACAACTTGGTTACCAAAAGGAAACGTGCAGATTATTTCGAAGGGCACATCCAAGGAAGCAAATATTTCTGGGGCGATCTCTGCCAACAGAAAATCAAATACGTACGCAATTTCGTATTCTCCGATGTCAACACTCTCAGGGCTTGCCCGATTATGCCCTATCATGATCCCAGGAAACCATACGTCAATTACTGGTTTGCTGCCGCTAATGGTGACGATGTGATCGCATTTAAGCGATGCATCCAGGAAAGTAATCAAGATCGACTGGAGCGAGAAGGGGGGATCTGCATTCTGTACACTCATTTCGCCAAAGGATTTTCTGAGAAAGGTGCGATAGATTCACAGTTCAAAGCTCTCATGAAGCGGCTCGCTGCAAAGAATGGTTGGTTCGTGCCCGTTGCAACCTTACTGGACCACCTCTTGAAACTGAACGGACATCGTGAAATCACCAATTTCGAGAGAGCAAACTTGACCCAAAAATGGTTTCTGGACCGAGCTCGACGGGAGCTTGTCAATAAAGGAACGATCGCACAACTGTGGCACCTTGGTAACGATGCAGGAGAAGGATTGCAGCACGCACAAGTAAGTTGTTGGGGCAAGAAGGGAGACGAGAGAATCAGTGGTACCAGAGAAAGAATGGATCATTCCGAACAAGGAGGTCGAATTATCCAAGAATCTACGGTTTACCGGCATTTCATATCCGAATCGATGCCCACCCGTGCATTGGATGACATCAAGGAGCACAGCTAGTCTTGTGAGGGTTTGTAATACTCTAGAGTCATGAACGGTATTGCCAGCGTTTTCACATCAACATTGTGTCAATTTGCCAGCAGACCCCGTCGAGTTACCGCCTGGTTCTGGATGTTCCAGCAAGCTTAGACCAAAAGGTTATCTGATGCATCTAGCTTTCAAGTAGGTGCCCAATTGTTTTGATGTTCATTGCAGACGTCAGAATGGAGAGAAAAATGAGAAAAAGAAAATTAGTATTGTCAGGGTTTTTGGTGTTACTGCTGTCATCTCTGCCGGCAGTGCAACAGATTTCCTTCGGAGCCACGCTTCCGGTGCCTTACCTTATTGTCATAACCTTTTATTCAGACGCCATAAAGCCGACTACTCTCGCAACCGTCAGAGCACAATATGCTCCCACGATCAATAAGTCAGCATACCACGGAGTAGCTATTGCCCCGGTCAAGTCGAGCCAGACTTTGGCTACGTCTGGAGCTCAAAACTTTGATTGGATGGTCACTGGTACGGGCATCACAAAGCAAGTATGGCCATGGGTTTTCATCAACAGAATTATCGCAAAACCTTCCGGGTCAACTCAGCCCGCGGGTTTTGCGGGCATAAAGGGGATGGACGTCCTCGACCGCGCCGGCGCGCTCACGGATTTCTACAGGATTTTTGAAATGTCTCTGGCTTTTGCCAAGAAGCACGGATCTCCAGGCGTTGTTTTTGATCCTGAGGCGTACCATGATTACAACGTCTACAGACTGGACCGTCTGTCGAGCTTAACGGGCATCTCACAAACCAATCTGATCACGGCTCTAAAGAACATAGGCGCAAAAATGACGGATATAATAAACGCCACTTATCCTGATGCCGTAATCTGGTCGCTGACTGCACGATTCTACGAGATGACACTGAGTCCCGGTCGTTACAGCAGCGTCACCTGGATTCAGATGGGCATGTTGGATAGGGCCAAAGAGACTCATTCCAGGATGAAGCTAGTAGAAGGCGGGGAAAACAGTATGTGGTATTGTCATTTAAGCCTTGCCGACCTGAACAGCGATATGAACAAGCGAGCCGGTTGGTATGCACCCGCCTTGAAGGCATGGCCGAACAACTTCAGAATGGGAGCAACTATCTCGCCGTGGCAGGATGTAGCCCACAAATCAGGATGGTTAACCGTGGGCGAGTGTGGGGCTTCCCAGGCGAAGACTATCGCGGAATTCGTGCCGATGTTCACGAGATTAATGACCGCTTACGATTATGTGTGGATATATGCGGCAGG
>JACRDE010000539.1 GCA_016212935.1 Desulfomonile tiedjei
CGATCAGGCGGTTCTCGCTGTCAAACAGCATTAGCCGCTGATCCTGATTTAGAATGACCCTGAAGGATTCCCCCGCCTTACCCAACTGACCGAAGTCATAGCTGAGCACCAGAGTTCCCGGAGGAAGCGCAATGTTCCCGATTGACGTAAGCTTCTCGCCTTCCAGCTCGTAGCGGATCATTTCACCGCTGAAAATATTCTCGGTGTCAGTTCTCTGTCCGATAAGAATTCTCTTCTTAGCATCAATAGAGGGCTCTTTGACCGTTTTGAGAATGACATTCGGGATCTTGACCGCTATCCGGAAATCCCTGTTTTCATATCTGACAATCGCGGACTCAATTCCGGTAGGCTTCTGATAACAAAGGATCAGTTCAGCTATCCCGTCCCCGTCCAAATCCTCTATTTCAGCGCTGACGAATACGGCCGGCGATTCGGAAAACTGGGTCAGAGGCCTGATCGTGCCTTCTTCGAATCGATTTATCGTTACGCCGCTTTCGTCAAGGAAAACGATTTCGTTTTTCTTGTCTCCATCGAGGTCTCCCATATCCAATCCCAGAAGCGTGGCCCCTAGCTCAGGGCTTCGCCAAGGTCCAGTGTTGCGGGGCAGAGTCACCAGCGTGGGAGTGCGGTTCAATCCTTTGACATCAGCGGGAACAGGAGCAGTGCTCCGATAAAGAGGCAGCCTGGGGCCCCCGTGAAGCCGTTTGCTGACGGAATTGATGAACAATTGTAGCACGTTGGGCAAACCGTGAATGTTGTCTACTTTCATATCGGTGGAGACAATTGCCCGCCCTGTCTGTGCGTCCCACATTACAGCCCTTAACCGAAAACGGGAATTCTCCCTCGACAAGTAGCCGTACACCACAAGGTCCGCGTGAGCTTCCAAGGCCAGTGTCAGAGCTTCTTCGTCTGTCTCCGGTGCATCCTTGCCCTTGAGAAGGGCCAACGTGCTCATTTCCGGTTCCAAAGCGAAATTTTCGCTAAGACTATCCAATGTGGACCTGAGTCTTTTATTTGCGTGATCGCTGAAATTCTGGAGATCTTTATCGGGACCAGGTGAAGTCACACGGAACGGGAAAACCGTGACCTTGCGCAAGGCTCCAGCGCAAACGGACGGGAAACTCAAACACAGAGCGACGGAGGCAATGATCGCAGCCCGAAATAGGGCCGAGCACGTCCTAGTAACCGTCATCAGATTACCTTCCACCAACCGTCAATGCTCCAAAAAAAAACCAACTGGCGTATTGCAGTTGGCGTAGGAGGAATAGATTCTTTTTCTTGCAGATTGTTTTAGCAATAGCCGTGCCAAACGCCCCTTCATTCTCCTTGAACTGCTATTATGTAATATGGTCAGCAAGTTATGCTCCAGCACGGCAAGGTTCGACGAGTCATATTCTGACGAGAACCGACACAGGTTTGTCCAAATTTTTGAACATCGCGTTCCTCAAACCGTAACCAACCAGGATTCCTGCTTTTTGGGGTGTATCAAATTTTGGCTGCCACCTGCCTAATTTTTGAACATGTTCTATCATTGTGGTTCCTGAGCCTACCTATACCGCAGTGAAAAAGGCCTTTTTGATGAAATCGAAATTGCTTCTAACGCTATCAGCCCCTTGAATGGCAGGGCCGTGACCGGGAACCACAAGGTCCACATTGAGATCAGCAAGCCGCTCGACACTTTCCTTCAAAGCCTTTATATCACCGCCGGGTAAGTCAACGCGGCCGATACTCTGCGAGAACACCACGTCCCACGGAAACAATGTCTTGTAGCGGGGCCAGTAAATGGACACTCCCCCCGGACTGTGGCCTGGCGTAAGCAGTATCTGGAATTCATGTTTTCCGAGTGTCAGGTCTCCGTCGGTTAGATCGAAGTCTATCTTATACTCAGGCATCTTCGCGCCTTGCTTTGCATACATGGGCGCGGCCACTTCCTCAACGAACCTCTCCTCTTCCCTGGAAATTGCTATCTTTGCGTGTTTGAATGCCGCTGCTCCGCCGAAATGGTCGGGATGAACATGCGTGCAAATGACAACCCGAACCTTTGTTGGGTCGACGCCGTCTTGGATCATTCGGTTCGAAAGATCCTCAACCCGATGAAGGTGTCCCGGATCGATGAGCAGCGGGACTTTTCCGTCGATGAAAATGGTGTTGCAATTGTTTTCTCTCGGATTGTTCCAAAGATAGATGTAGAAGTGGTCGGCGACTTTCATGGATTTCGACCCCTGAAGTTTCGTTGCCAAACCTACTAATAATACCACGGGATCGAGGCCGTGTCGAGCGCAGGAAGCCGCTCCATGACCGGTACGCGCAAGGCTCTCCTCCCAGCGTCTGTGTAGGGTTGCTAAACGGTGCTGATTGTTCGGTGAATTGAGCATTGGCATGGCGTGTGATGCCATTTCTCAATTGTTTGCATAGGAGAGTCGGTGTGTCTCCGAAGCGAAGTCAGGTGGCGTCGTTCGGAGTGAAGCAGGCGTACCGCCTTGCCAGCAAAGTTGTACAGTACATGACGGTCGGTATCATGCAATGAACCTGGAAACTGCGGATGCCTAAATAGTTGCCCTTTGGCATGAGGATTGGTATTCTGAACACGTCTTTTGGGAAGAAAGTGAATCGACTCGAGTCCAGTTTCGGGCGAGGCTAATTATGGCACACATCCTTGTAGTCGACGATGAAAAACACATATGTGAACTCTATAGAAGCGAACTTGAAGATGAAGGCTATATCGTGTCTGTGGCTCATTCAGGGCAGGCGGCGCTCCAAATGATCGAGTCCAATCTTCCGGACCTTATCGTGCTGGATATTCAAATGCCTGGCATGGATGGAATTGAAACCCTCGAAAAAATACTAGGAAGCGACAAAGGCATTCCCGTTATTTTGAACACAGCATATAGCCATTACAAAGAGGACTTTACGACATGGGGAGCCGACGCGTACGTGGTCAAGTCTTCCGATACCTCGACGCTCAAACAGGAAATAAAAAGGTTGCTGGGAGATGAATCTTCAGCGTGAAATGAAAAAGACACTGTGCATTCTTATGGCCGGGGGAAAAGGGGAGCGCTTGTACCCGTTGACCAAGGCTCGCGCAAAACCTTCCGTCAGATTCGGTGGAATATATAGAATTGTCGATTTCACACTCTCCAATTGCTTGAACTCGGATATACGACGGATATATGTCCTGACGCAGTACAGGTCCGTATCCCTGGACCGCCACATCAGGCTCGGATGGAGCATTTTTAATCATGAGCTGGGTGAGTTTATAGAATGCATCCCCCCGCAACAGAGAAATGTTGACAGATGGTACAGAGGCACGGCGGACAGCATTTATCAAAATATTCATATACTCCAGAGGGAAAGGCCCGAGCGCGTTCTAATTCTTTCCGGAGACCACGTATACAAAATGAACTACAATGACATGCTTGCCTTTCACCTCGAAAAAAAGGCCGAGCTGACCGTGGCCGGCGTTGAAGTCGATCGGAAATTGGCTTCAGCCTTCGGTATTATCGGAAGCGATGATGAGTTCAAGATCGTGGACTGGGAAGAAAAGCCCAAGGACCCAAAGCCGGTTCCAGGCAAACCCGATATGTCTTTCGTCTCCATGGGAGTTTACATTTTCAACACCGAGACTCTGGTGAAGGGCGTAATCGCCGACGCCAAGAACTCTTCGTCGTCTCACGATTTCGGCAAGGACGTTGTCCCGGCAATGATCGGTCGAGACAAGGTTTTTGTCCACAATTTCAAAGAAGCAAATAACGAGGACGGGCGCTACTGGCGGGACATAGGGACGCTAGATGCTTATTGGTCAGCCAACATGGATCTCTGCGAGAAGGACCCTCCGGTAAATTTGTACGATCCGGAATGGCTGATTCGAACTTATCAGGAGCAGGTGCCCCCTGCGAAAACGGTCTCCACAAGTTCCCACGGGTCCGGGCTTCTGAACGGGACAGCCTTGAATTCGATAATTTCCGGGGGATGCATAGTTTCGGGCGGGACGGTTTCTCATTCCGTGCTTTCCACAAATGTTCGGTTGGAGCCGGGAAGTCTTGTGGAAGACTCTGTTTTGCTGGATCATGTCACTGTCGGCGCTCGCGCAAAGATTCGGAAAGCAATTGTTGACCACGAAGCCCAGATCCCGGATGACTTTGTCATCGGATTCGACCTCGCCAAGGATAAAGAGCGCTTCGCGATTTCCCCCGGGGGAGTCGTCATAGTGCCTCGCGGAATCAGTCTCGGCTAACTGGTGGAGTAATTGGTCAAATACGGGGCAGCGCACGCCGATGGTTCAAGAGGTGCTGCGCCTCCATAGAAATACTGGATCTGCATAGTATTTGCCACTTCATGCGAAATACCGTTTCGCCTTCATAGATGTCACAGGGCGGGAACGTAGGCCTGCCCCACCACTAATGCCGTCGGTGTCCCTGCCGGCAATTGCCCACCCTTACTGCCTGTCCGAATGAGAAATGGTAAGAGTCGGCCAACAGCTTTTTTCAAGGAGCTTAGATATGCCTCAACTGTCAGTTAACGGTCGCAAGCTCGGATATGAAATACAGCCGATGAGTTTTGACAAATCAAAGCTGACGGTGGTGTTTATCCATGGCACAGGCGGAGATAGAAACGATTGGCGGGGCCAACTAGACGGTTTGTCCTGTGCGGCCAACATGCTTGCCCTGGAACTTCCCGGACACGGTGCGTCCGAACCTCCGGGAGAATCCAGTGTGTCCGAATACTCACGCTGGGTCGTGGAATTCATCAACGCCCTTGGCTTGGCGAAGGTTATGGTGGTGGGATGCTCTCTGGGTAGCGCCATAACCCAGTGGATTGCCTTGAATGCCGCAGAGTCGTGGCTCGTGGCCGTTGGTCTCGTGGGCGCAGGAGCACGGCTCAAGGTTCATCCGGCCTTCTTGCAGGGGCTCAGAGAAGATAGCGTCAAAGCACTCACAGCTCTTGCGGACTTCTGCCTTGGCGATAGGCCCGATCCGATCCTGCAGAAAAATCTGAGGGCAAAACTTGCTGATTCTTCACCTGAATTAATCTATGGGGACTTGTACGCGTGCAACGAATTCGACGTGATGGATAAAGTGAATACAATTTCCCTTCCCACTTGCCTAATTGTTGGCGAACAGGACAAGCTCACCCCTGTGAAGTATTCCAAGTATCTTAACGAGGTGATTAAAGGATCAGTTCTCAACGTGATCCCAAATGCCGGTCACCTGGTATCTATGGAACAGCCCGAACAATTTAACAAAAGTCTGGGGGATTTCTTGGAATCGCTCAGCGTGCGCTGAACAGGGGCAGGGTCTAATACGAGCTTTCTTTCCAAGCAGCAAAATCGGGGAGCAACTTCCTACAAGAGGTTTCTCCATCATTCTTCCTCGTCGGCATTACCTCTTACTAGGCAATGGAAATTTCTCTAAGCAATTCCAGGTCTTCAAGCATCATTCCTGCGCCTCGGGCCACGGTTGAAAGCGGGTCGTCCGGAACTATGACCGGAACGCCGATTTCCCGGCGCACTCTAATATCGAGGTTCCTCAGCAATGCGCCTCCCCCTGTGAGGACAATGCCTGTGTCAATTATGTCTGCTGCCAATTCCGGCGGGCACTGTTCCATAGCGATTTTCACGCTGTCCACCATGGAATTGACCGAATCCATGATAGCGTGAGTGATGTCGCTGGAATTTATCGTGATGGTCTTGGGTATTCCGTCCATCAGATCCCGGCCTTTGACATCCACTTCTTCGATATCGTCGCCGGGGTAAGCTCTTCCCACAAGGATTTTGATCTGTTCCGCTGTTGAGGGCCCGATGAGGATGCTGTAATGCTTGCGGATGAAGTTCAGGATGTCCATGTCGAGCTTGTCTCCCGCGATTTTGCTCGAGCTGCTGTAAACGACCCCCGTTAGCGAAATTATTGCAACTTCGGTGGTTCCGCCGCCAATGTCCACAATCATATTGCTCATGGGCTCTGTTATGGGTAGTCCAGCACCCAGAGCCGCTGCCATGGCTTCCTCCACAATAAAGACTTCATGCGCGCCTGCGCTCAAAGTGGAATCCCGGACAGCGCGTCGCTCCACCGGAGTAACACCGGAAGGGACGGAAATGATGACTCTAGGCCTGACGAAAGCCTTCCTGTTGTGAACTTTTTGAATGAAAAACTTCAGCATCAGGCTGGCCATCTCGAAATTGGCTATTACGCCCTCTCTAAG
>JACRDE010000540.1 GCA_016212935.1 Desulfomonile tiedjei
ATCGGTTTGGGAGCCCCTGCCAATCTGCTGAGGTTCTCCGAAAGCTGGAATCCGTCCATTTCAGGCATCTGGGCATCAACGATCGTCAGCGGAAATGGAGACCCAAGATTTTGAGCGACCTGCACGGCTGCCAGCGCTGCTGCAGCTCCGTTTACACACGATGGCCTCATTCCGAAATCAACAAGCATCTCTTCCAGGATGCGACGGTTTGTTGCATTGTCGTCCACGACCAATACAGGCATGCTGCGAAGATCGACCGGTTTTCTCAGCTGATCGACGGATTCAGCCGTCTTTTCTCGTACGAGAAATCTTGCCACGAAATGAAAATGGCTACCCGTTCCTAATTTACTCTCCGCCCAGAGCCTGCCTTCCATCATTCCTGCGAGTCTGGCTGCTATGGCCAAACCGAGGCCTGTTCCACCGTACTTTCGGCTCATTCCTGTATCGATTTGTGTGAACGAATGAAAAACGTCATCTAGTCTGTCGCTCGGAATACCGATTCCAGTATCCGAGACTACGAAATGCAGTGTAACTTCTTTCGGGTCGATGGATTCCGTGCTCACATCCACGACCACTTCGCCGTGTTCCGTAAATTTGATGGCATTCCCCACAAGGTTCACGATGATTTGCCTCAAACGCGTGGGATCTCCTTTGAGTAGATCCGGAACGCCGGGTGCGACGTGGAACGCCAATTCCAGTCCCTTGTTGTCGGCCTGTACAGCGAGCGATTCCATGGTCTCGCCCAGAGTGTCTCGCAAGGCGAACCCGATGTTTTCGAGCTCGAATTTTCCGGCCTCAATCTTGGAGAAATCGAGAATGTCGTTAATCAGGGACAGGAGGGAATCTCCGGAAACTTTTATGATATCAAGATATTCACGCTGCTCCTCAGTCAGTTCGGTCTGCGACAGAAGCTCCGTCATGCCTATGATGCCATGCATGGGGGTGCGTATCTCATGACTCATGCTCGCAAGGAAATCGCTCTTGGCTTTGCTTGCAGACTCAGCGGCCAGTTTCGATTCCATGAGGTCGGACACATCCGTAACGTTCAGTATGATGCCTGTGTAATCAGGACCATTATAGATAGGCTGCACCCGGAGAGCGACTTTCATGCCGGCGAGGTCGCAGTTTTCAGCCGCTCCGGTTCGTAGGCTTCCGCTGCGATAATCTTCAAGCAGAATCCTGAGCGTTTCAGAGAAGGGAATGCCTCCAGGACATTCGCCTAAGTCTCGGCCGATCAACTCATCTCTCTTCATTCCCACTTTTTCCAAGAACCAGCTGTTCACTTCCGTAATGGTATGGTCTGCGTCCGCGACCACGATACCAGCGTCCATTCCCTCGATCATTGCGCGAAGCTTGTTGGCTTCCGCCGCGGCAGCTTCCCGTGCGGCAACCAGATCAGCTTCGGCTTTTTTCCAATCAGTAATGTCCTCGGATATTCCGAGCAGATATCTCGGGAGTCCGCTATCATCGAAAATCGGCAACTTTTTCGTGTGCATGAATCTGAGGCCGGTGTTCTTGACTTTCACCTGTTCCTCGGTGATATCGAGCAAACCTCCTCTCCGCAAGGTTTCCAGATCCTGTGCGTTGAAAGAGTCCGCTTGAGGCGGAGGGAACAGGTCATAAGAGGTTTTGCCTATCACTTCTGAGCTCGAATAACCGTACAGTTGTTCGCTGGCTTTGTTCCATAGGGCAAATTGCAGGTTTTCCGCCTCTTTCAGAAAGACGGCTGTAGGCAAGTTTTGGATTATTGAATCGACCAAAGATCTCATGCGCTTAGCTTCGACTTCAGCCTTCTTGCGTTCGGTAACATTCCTGATGGTCGAGAGACTAATTCTTCCCCAGGCAGGGTCTTCCATGACTACCGAATCAAGGAGGACATCCATTATGGTCCCATCTTTTCGCACATATTGGTAAGGCACAGCCCTGACACTGCGATCGCGCCAAAACTGGGGCAGGACCTTGGAAAAAGCCCTCTGAGACGATTCAGGCGTCATAACGATATCAATCCTACGGCCGACAACTTCCTCTCTGGTGTATCCCGTTTCTTCCAACCATTTCTTGTTCACCTTGCGGATTATTCCGTGCTCGTCAATTGAGTGCATCATCACTGGGGAATGCTCATGAATTTGTCGGAACCTGGCTTCACTCTCGGCCAACGCCTCTTGAACCAGTTTCTTGTCGGTTATGTCTCGCTGGAGAACCCAGAAAGATATCAGGCTGTCGCCTCTAACACTCCCTATGAGCATATTTTCCAAGTACCTGGTTGTTTTAGCGTCGTCTGCCACCTTGCTCTCTTTGGAGGCTATTCGGCAACCATTACGAAGCCACAGGTCGAGAAAATCGCTGTATGTTTCCGGATCGAACAAATTTTCCAAGGGAATTCCTTTGAGCTCATTTATGGAGGAATGCCCGTGGAGCCTGGCGAACTCGCCGTTGCCATCCACCCAATTTGCACACATGACCCGCGCCGTCATCTCTGCCTTAGGAATGCCTAACGGCATTGCCGGATAGACCGAAAATTCGGCTATACCTAAAGGGACGACACTTACCAGCCTCTTGTATTTTTCGTTGAGTACGATCTGCCTCTTTTCGCTCGTTAAATCCTCAACGAGAACAAGCAAGAAACGGTCGTTTCCGAGTCGCACCGAGCGCAAATAGATTCTCGCCCATATTTTCTGCCTGGCAATCTGCATCAATGCAGTTTTGACCTGGGGCTTTCGTTCTCGAAATACCTGTTCGATCAACGTTTGAGCGCTCTTGGACTCTTTTGGATCAGGAAAAAGTGAGCTCAGGCGAACTCCTGCGATCGATTGGCAGTTGCCGCTGATTTTCCCGCAAGCATCATTGATAAAAGTTACGCAGAATGAGTTGTCCACGAGCAAGGTCGGTACCGGCAACGCTTTTAGCAACTTGCCGAATGCGGTCTTTGATACATCTTGGAGATTGAAGCTCCCTGATGCAGTAGTGTCCGCTGAGATGAGACTATTGAGATCTATTGTCTCTGTGGACATGTTCGAGTGCTTGAGGAGCTTTACGGGACTGTCTTCTTCAACCGGCTCATCAAAGCTCGGCAGATCTTTTTCGTTCATGACAAACCTTCCCAATCCGTGTGCAAGAAAACTGCTCTTTACAAATGTAGCACGTTCCATCAAGGAAATTAAGTAATTTCCCATTCTTCTGAACGACGCCGACAAGTTTGAAGGGCGTTTGTGCGGTCGGAGCATGAAAGACATCCCTTTCGAGTACCGTGCAAATCTGAGTCTGTTTCGCTCTTGGTAAATATTGTTGGAATCTGATCGATGACTTGTTTCTTCCATCGCATGACTTGCTCCGCATCGAGACCGCACTCGAGCGCTATCTTCGCCACTGTCCTATCATCCCGAATCGTCTGCAAGTTTTCCTGCCGCGACCGTATGAGGCATCGCGTAGCCACTCGGCTACTCCCTGTTCACATGGATGACCTTCACAGATTACGACCACCCGTTCATATTTGTAACTTTTTGAGATCAGAGTTCCTGTTAACCATAAATTATCTTGACATAACCGCACCCTCAAATTACATTTTTGTCGTACAGCCGGACCGGTCTAACGATTTTGTTAGGGCATTTCATTTTTTCGTTTTCTTGAGGTGGTCTCGGGTAATTCGACCTGGAAATGGTGTCGGCGAGGTGCTTCCGCGTGTGAAGCTACTTCTGCCGAGCTGTGCAAGAATGTGTCGATATCAACGAGGAGTTTTCCCTCACCACCCTACGATTGAGCCCTTGACCTAAAGAACGCATTTATCTGAGGAGAACTACATGAAAAGAATCATTCTTCTGTTGACGGCCTTGGTATTCCTGGTTTCAGTTCCGTTTGCTTCAGCGCGAGACGCAAGCAGAGACGAGCTCATGAGATTAGCCAAGGAAGACGCCGCCAAGACAAAGGCAGCCGCCGTGAAAGAAAAAGAGAAGGAAGCGGCCGCTGCAGCCACCGCCACTACAGAAACAAAGAAAACAGTCAAGAAGAAAGCTCAGGAAAAGAAAAGCTAGGACATTCAACCATTTTAGCTTCTGCTTTGGGGGTCGCCTTCTTAGAGGCTGCCCCTTGTTTTCGCTGCTTTTTCGATCCCTTCAAGCACCACTCGCGACCCAACACTCCCACTCCTGGCGGTCATAACATTTTCTTACATGGAGGTAGGATTCTTGCTGACGACAATCACTCATTGGTCTGTTCGTTCGAATATTGCTTACTTTGCAAGCGCGTGAGTATCAGTCGCCTATGCGCGAGTCTTTGCGGCTGATGAGCGCCTTCTTTCCGCTGTTGTCAATGGATACTGAAATGTTCTGAAGACTTCTCATTCCAAGCAGATTTGTAATTTTGGCGACTTTCTTGTCGAAAACGTGTACCTCGATCTCTCCCAGAGGCAGATTGAATAGAAAAGCCGACTTCACCCAATACCTTGTAACCGTGTGCTCTGATCCATCGGCGGTTTTGACCCTTGCCTTTCCCACATTCTTGACTTCAGTTTCCTTCTCGATTTGGGACAGAAGGTCCCGGTCGATGAGCGAGAACGTCGCTCCAGTATCCAGAAGGAATCTATGAGGAGTCCCATTCTTGCTGAATTTAACCTGGACGAAAAGATGGCCGTCATCCCCTATGGGAATCGCCAATCCAAGCGGCCCTGAGGCCGAAACGGATAATTCACTAGTGATTTTCTCCGCCAATTTCCTAGTTTTTTCGTCGGGCTTCTTGTTGAGAGCAATTTCTGCGTTCTGGCGGGCCGCGTCGATTTTATCGAGCCGCAGATAGGCGAGCCCTCGTCCCGCGTAGGCGTATCCGGAATTGGGATCAAGTTCAATTGACTTGTTGAAGTCGCTTATAGCATCGTCGGATTTTCCGAGGTTAAGGAATATTATTCCTCTGTTCGCAAAAGATATGGCCCGCAGAGTGTAACTTTCGTGCGGAGTCTTGATCGCGGCTGTGAAATCCGCCAACGCGGAACGTTCGTGGCCCCGACGCAGATGCAATCTCCCTCTGAGGTGGAGGCTCGAAGCCAGTGTCTCGCCGTCCACGTTTTCCGACTGAATAATACTGTTGATGTCTTGAAGAGAGTCGTCCAGTTTGCCCTGATCGAAAAAAGCGTGGGCCCTTGCGAGTGTCACAACACGGGAATTCTTCTTGTCGGATTCAAGCAGATTCAGTGCGGTGGAGTACGCTTCAACAGCTTCCGGGAAGCTGCCGGCCTTCATGTAGGAGTTACCTTTCTCGAACAGGCGGACCGCTTCCTTGTCGGTCCCCCCTGCCGGACCGCAGGCGCCGAATATTATGAAACACGCAATCCACATTACGACAAGAAGCTGCATATTCCTATAGCTCCGTATGATACCGAAACCGCCACAAAACCATATTGCAAACAATCTATCTAAAAATAGGAAAAGTTTCCCTGGTTTGTCAATTCTGATTTGTCATTTCTTGTAATGGTTCTTGAACCACTCCACAGTCTCTTGAAGGTCGGATAGCTCGCGGCCCGAGAATTTTCTCACCATTCCCAGAACTTGCTGCGCAAGCCAGAATCGGTCTTCTTTTTCGGCCTTTTCTGCGGCGTTGAGGAATTCCTTCAACAAGTCCGAAATTACTCTGAGTTGGTCGAGGATGGAATCAGCCACAACCGAATCGAGCTTCCGTTGTTTTACCTCAAGGATATTCACAACCTTGTTGAATTCGGAGGCCGTGACTTCGCAGGTCCGTCTCATTATTCCATAGGCGTGCGCTGAAGGAATGACGTGTCCCCTATGGAGTTCAATGGGCTGCAAATCCGGATAGATTTGTTTCAACTGCACCCCGGTCCGCACGTCGTAAAATTCAGGGCTGACGCCGCAGTCAAGGTCCCTTATGCCGTGGGTCACGCGCACGAGTACACTTGCCTCTCGTATAAGGATGTAATCGTACGCCTCCGGGTCGCTCATACTCGTATAATAGCACGGCAGAACAAATTCGGAAATTGCGCCTGCAAAATTCTTGCGATCCGTTCGCTGCCCGATCCGCCTCCCAGACGCATCAACCATTTCGTTTTCAAACCAGCGGTTCTTGGTTCAAGAATTTAAAACAGGGGGTTGCTCGGATCCACGTATTTTCACTCCTGTGAAGACACGTGCCCATCATTACGTGGGGCTTACTATATGTTTCTTACCGTTCCTTTTATCTTGACAGGAATAGATGTGATCCAATAAATATAGATAAATAGTGGGCTTCCCCGATTGTCAATAACTGCGGAAACGTAGAGAACCATCGCTTAGGAGGAACTGCATGTCGAAGAAGTTTTGGGATGAAAAGTTCGAAACCATGAACGAATCTGGCATGAAGGCATTTCAGCTCGAAAAGCTCAAGGAAACCGTTGCGTGGGTCTACGATAGGGTTCCCTTCTACAAGAATGCATTCGACGAAAGAGGCGTCAAGCCGTCCGACCTTCAGAAACTTGAAGACATCGCCAAGTTCCCCTTCACCGTGAAGACGGCTCTTCGGGACAACTATCCTTTTGGGCTGTGTGCGGTCCCCATTTCCGACGTGGTTAGAGTACACGCATCCTCGGGCACCACGGGCAAGCCTATAACAGGACCCTACACCGCCGAAGACCTGGACCAGTGGACCGACTGCATGGCCCGCGGTCTCTGGGCTCAGGAAGTTCGCCCTGATAGTATCCTGCAAAACGCTTACGGAATGGGACTCTTTACGGGCGGTTTGGGTTTTTTGCAGGGCGCAATGAGAATACAGTGCGCAGTCGTTCCTTCCGGAGCAGGCATGACCGAAAGACAGATCATGCTCATACAGGATTTCGGAACAACTGCGCTGTGTTGTACTCCCTCGTACTGCCTGACCATAATCGAGAAGGCGGAAAAAATGGGGGTAGACCTTAAGAAAACTAACCTGAAAACCGGACATTTCGGCGCAGAACCGTGGACCGTGGAAATGCGTAGCGAAATCGAAGCCAGGAGCGGCATACATGCTTACGAGCATTACGGTCTCACCGAGCTCATGGGCCCCGGTGTTTCATTTACTTGCGAGCATTACAAGATTCACATCAACGAGGATCATGTGCTGCCCGAAATAGTGGACCCCGGCACCCTGGACCCAGTAGAACTGGGCGAAGAAGGTGAGCTGGTCTTCACTTCGCTGCAGCGCAGGGCCATGCCGATGATCCGCTATCGCACGCGTGATATATGTACCTTGCGTCGGGAAAAATGCGAATGCGGCCGCACGCTGGTGACGATGGATAAGATTCTTGGGCGCTCCGATGACATGATGATAATAAGCGGCGTCAACGTTTTTCCATCCCAGGTCGAAACCTGTCTCATGGAATTCGAACAGGTTGAACCCCTGTACCAGATTCGCCTGGGGAAGAAAGGCTACATAGACCACATTACCGTTGAGATCGAGGTCAAAAGCGCCATGTACCAGGCAGGACAGGGTAAACTCGACGAACTTGCCAAGAGCATATCCCACAGAATACAACAGGTAATCGGAATAAACGTTCCCATAGTGATTCTGCCTCAGGACACTATAGAGCGAAGCATCGGAAAGGCGAAAAGAATTATCGACGAAAGATAATTCGTTCGTTTTACCTGATTATGGTAGCTCAGTTTCTTTGCAGGGCACGCATTTGCGTGCCTTTTTTTTGCGCCAGACCTACCTGACTGTCCCCGTGATCTTCCCGCAAGGG
>JACRDE010000537.1 GCA_016212935.1 Desulfomonile tiedjei
GGGTCGAAGGTGCCGGGGTAAATGGCTGGAGTCTTGCTCATGCCTGTTCAACTCCTCCCTTGCGGGGCACGGCTTCCAGGATTCTTTCGAAAACCATTTCAACCTGCCGCTTGGTTTGCTGGAGCGAGCCGCTGTTATCAATTACGTAGTCCGCCAATTTAATTTTTTCCCTTAAAGTCAGTTGGGTGGAAATCCGCTTGAGGGCCTCTTCACGGGAGAGGCCCAGGTGGCGCATGACGCGCTCCAGTTGCTGCACGGGCGAGCATTTCCTCCGCTGATTTCCTTGTGTATGTCAGCAGAAGAATGGATTCGGGCGAGACCCCTTGCTCCACCAACCACGCTACCCGGTACACGATAGTCCTGGTCTTTCCGGAGCCTGCTCCCGCGATGATGAGAATCGGCCCATCCGGGGCCGTTACGGCCTCCAGTTGCGCGGTATTCAGATCTCGTTCATACTCTATAGTGGAGAAAGTCATCTTGTTCATCCTTCGCCTGTCTTTAAGGTAATCATTTTCAAGAGTTTTCGAGAAGACACAAAGTTGGCCTTCAATAAAAGCTTGGCCAAAAGCCCTCATTTATGATATCGTATGCGCGTCGCGGGTAACAGGGGAGGTGCAATTACGGTTATGAATCTCAAGGAGGATTGCGTGAACAATTCAGTGATGGTGGTTAGTTGCCCTCTTTGCTTCAATCACTTTTCTCATTATCGGAGCTTTGAGGGCCTCAATACGACCCCTTTCGGATATGGCCTGGATTTTCGCGTTGTTCCAAAAGACTGCAATCGATCCTCTGATGTGGCAACCTGTCCCCATTGTCTTTATACATCCATGGTCCAGGATTTCCAGCACCGCGTTCCGGGCCAAGTCAAGGATCTTGTCCGGTCGCAGGATTTTGCAAAGATTTTCAATGCCCAAACAGAAGAAGAGAAATCAGCACGGAGTTGGCCCGCTCTGCTGAAGCTCCTCAAAGCGCGCGGAATAAACCCGAGGGATCTCGGTGTCCTAAGCCTTAAGGCTTCCTGGTCGGCCCGTGAGCTTGGTGCACTCGAGACTGAAGGCGAGCTCTTGGAAAGGGCCGATGCATGGTTGGACGATGCACTTCGAAGAGGCTTGACCAAGGGTGACCCGGGTATGGTGATCTACCTGCTTGGAGAAATCAACAGGCGCCGCGGCGAGTTTCTTCGCGGAAGGGAGATGCTGACTTTCCTGGGAAACAACCCCAGGTACAGATATCCCGCTTTGCTACTCACCGTTCTGATCGAAGAGGAAGATTCAACTCCCTATTGGTCCCATTATTCCCCCGATCACATGGAGCAATATTCCTCGAGGTTCAAGGGACTCTTTCCCGCATTGCGGAGCATACCCCCGAGGAAAACCGATTTCGCGCCGGATGAACTCCGGGAACAATCCGAACAGCCCGACGATGACCGCCAAAGATTCTAATACTGAACTCAGCTAAATACTTGCCCTTTTCCGCTCTTGTTCCCAGGCATCGCGTGGGAGCAAGAGTTGTTCGGGTTCCGCACTCACATGACCGCTCGGAGCGCGTGTGTCCGAAACTACACGCATGCAAACTACATTTGTAGTGTTCTCCTAACTTAATGCACGAAATGAATTGCGGTTCTCAACACAATCCGAGGACTATGGAAGAGGGCGCTTTGATCGATTCAGTCATTCTCGTACGTTTGAACTTGCCTGCATTTCGATGCTCCGGAATCAACATTATCCCCAAGTTGCGTTATAAGATCGAGGATGGCCACCTGGAAGTCTTCGGGATAATCTTCCTGGAAATTCACGACTGTGAACTGTAATTCTGGCTACTCAGCGGATTCCAATATTTCGTACTAACTGTTTTTTCCGTGCATTTTGGCTTTTTCTTGTATTCTTACATTGAAAATCGGACCCTAAACTGATATTCTCACCTGAACTTTACGCTGAAAGAGGGCTTACGGAGGAATAGGTTATGAGACCGTACTTCGAAAAAATGACCGAGATCGGCAAACCGTTGAGCCAGTCAAAGAAAAAACAGACTGAGGAAAACGTTGCCCAGGTCAAGGAAATCGAAAAACAACTCCAGGAGGAGATCGAAAAAGTCAAGAATGCCGGGCTGCCTACCAAAAAGATCAACGAGAGGGGACAGCTTACCATCTGGCAAAGACTCGAATACCTCGTTGACCCCGGAACCTGGTGCCCGCTTCACTCCATTTTCAATCCTGCTGATAGTGAAGAAGGTACCACCGGCGTGATAGACGGGCTTGGAAAAATAGGCGGTAAGTGGGCCGTAATAATAGGATTTGACAACAAAGTCATGGCAGGAGCCTGGATTCCCGGGCAGGCCGAAAACGTTCTTAGAGTTACAGATCTGGCCAAAC
>JACRDE010000538.1 GCA_016212935.1 Desulfomonile tiedjei
AAAACGTCATTTCCGATCCACCGTTCTCCAAGATTGATTTTATAAGTTGCAGGAACCTCCTTATTTACCTCCAGCCGGAGCTGCAGAAGAAGGTCCTGTCCCTTTGCCATTACGCATTACGGAAGGACGGAATTCTTTTCTTGGGTTCCTCGGAAACCATTGGCGATTTGACCAGTCTGTTTGCTGCGTTCGACAGAAAGTGGAAGATCTACACGCGCAGGGAGTCGTGGCCTGGTGGGCGAGAGTTGCCCGATCTTCCCGCTGCTGCCTTGGTCCAACATATAGGGGGAATGCCGGAACCAGGTTTTGCCAGTCCCACGCGCGGACACTCCTATCGCGAGGTCGCCGAGAAGATCATTATGGAAAGTTACGGCCCCGCAGGCGTAGTCATAAACGATCAGGGAGAGATCCTTTACGTTCACGGCCGGACCGGCAAATATCTGGAGATTATGTCCGGCGAGTTCAGAGTTGACATAAGGGGCATGGCGCGAGAGTGCCTTAGACTCGAATTGGCAGGGGCCATTCGACAAGTCCTGACCCAGAAAAAAGAGATTCGCCTCGAAAAACTGAAGGTGAGAACCAACGGAGAGACTCAGCTTATCAATCTGGTCGTAAAGCCTGTCCAGGAACCACCTACCATGGCGGGATTGTTCGTAGTGCTCTTTGAGGATGTGCGTACGGAAAAGACACAGGCTACAAAGAGAAAAAAAACCGATACTGCTCTGGAACAAACAGATCCCCGTGTAGAGGAGTTGGGCCGTGAACTCAAATCCACGAAGGAATACCTTCAGGCTACCGTCGAGGAACTGCAAACAGCGAACGAGGAGATGAAATCCACGAACGAGGAGCTGCAGTCGTCCAACGAAGAGCTGCAAAGCACCAACGAAGAGCTGGAGACCTCCAAAGAGGAACTGCAATCAGTGAACGAGGAGCTGGTCACGGTCAACTCGGAGTTGGAGCAGAAGATATATCAGTTGTCACGAACGAACAGCGACATGCAAAACCTGTTGTCCAGTACCGATGTCGGCGTGATCTTCCTTGATATTGGCCTGAATATTCACCGCTTTACCCCCGCGATGACCAAATTTATCAAACTCATACATTCTGATATCGGTCGCCCTGTGAGCGATATTGTCTCCAATATGGATTATGAAAATCTGTCGGGGGACGCAAGGCAAGTTCTCGCGACACTGGTCCCCATAGAGAAAGAAATTCGTACCAAAGAAGACCGCTGGTACTCCATGCGGATAATGCCGTATCGCACAGTTGACAACATTATCGACGGTATCGTCGTGACATTCATGGATATTACCGCCCTCAAGCTGGCCGAGAATAAGATCCAGGCAGCTTTACGATTTTCCGAAGGCATCGTCAATGGGGTGAAAGAACCTTTGATAGTCTTGGACTCTGACCTCAAAGTCATGTCAGCCAATCGTTCTTTTTACAGTCTTTTCAAGATCGAACCAAAGGACGCGAGCGGAAAGTTCTTTCACCATCTGGCCGACCGAAAATGGGATATTCCCGAGCTGAGAGATTTGCTTGAGAGAATTCTCCCAGAGAAAAAAGAAGTGGAAGCGTTTCCGGTCTCGCTCGATTTCCAAGCATTGGGAAGTCGCAAGATGCTCCTGAATGCCCGCTTGATCGAGGGCGAAGACGATGCAGCGCCCATGATTCTCCTCACAATTTCCGAAATCGCAGACCGTAAAACGTCGTAAAACCGGCCACAAAGATAGTCACAGGGGACGAATGTCTAAAGGAAAAGACAGGTGCCGAAAGCGGGTTGAGCCCCGACAGCCGGGGGACAGTCAGGATGTCTCCGGCCTTTGCGCTGACGACGTGAAAAGGCTGGTTCACGAATTGCGAGTCCATCAGATTGAACTGGAAATGCAGAACGAGGAACTGCGTCTAGCTCAGCAGGCTTAGAACAGTCCAGAAACAGATATCTTCGTTGTAGAGTGGCTCGCCATGTAGGTGGGTATGAACAGATACAACCAAGGGAGTTTAGTTGTTGACGGTGAGCAGACCGTAAGATATGCTTTCTAAAGCCAGACTCAAGGCTTCAAACTAATCCATGACCACATGGTGTTTTTCAGTGGGGGACTCCCTTACTGCACTTATCGTAACCGGAAAACTCTGATGCCCGGCACTACCAAACACAAAATTTCCGCAAGCAGGATGGTATGCGACATTCTCTCGGGAATGAACGAATCCGAACTGAAACTGAAATACGGTTTGCGCGACAATTCCATAGATCAGGTGCTGAGCAAGCTTGTAGCTGCAGGAAAGCTTACCGAGACCGAAATACGCACATGGCGAAAATCAAATGAGGATCGCGGCCCGGTTCCTCAGGTCCGTGCAGGAATATCAAACTGGCGCTGTCCGTCCTGCAATGCTCCGCAGTTGGAAGAACCTGACGAATGCCCTGTGTGCGGCGTAGTCATAAAAAAACTATTATCTCGCAGAGAACATGGTGAGAATATTCCGCCAACTATTGAGCAAAGTTCCAGCCTTGGGAAAGCTTGGCTGATTGCGGTCGCGAGCATCATAGCTTTTGCTATTGTTGGAACGGGGCTAATTTGGTGGTCCAAGCACAGGGCTGAGCACAAGCCTGGAATTACCGCTCTGAGCACGAAGCCGCAACCTTCCGGAGTAGCGAACACAGAACGCTATTCAGACCAAGTTTCGTCTGAACAAGAGGGGACATGGGATACGCTCTCCTCTGAAAAACCGGACGGCGGCGCATCTGACATGGATTCTTCCCCGGGCTCCCGCTTTCCACCTGACCGGACTTCCCGGGGTGACTCACCTTCGAGGCAGACTGAGAAGCCTTCAGGTAGCCAAACCAGCCCCCACAGGGAGAAAGAGCCGCCTTCTGACAAGTATCGTACCGGGGTATTGAGGCAATTCACCTCTAAGGACTTCAAAGAAGAAGTGGCGGAAGCTTCTAAGACATTTCCGGTTGTTTTTCAGTTCTTTAGCAGCACCTGAGGGCCATGCAGGCGGATGGCATCCGTCCTCGACCAGGTGGCAGCAGAAACAAAAGGCCGGGCAGTTATAGGCCTCGTACCTGTAAGCGACCGCGACTTGGCAAGGGCCTTCGAGATAAAGAAAATTCCAACCACCTTTGTTGTTCGCGACGCGAAAGTGGTTACCTCCTTCGTCGGGGTGGTGCCAAAAGCACAAATAGAAAAAATCCTAAAGGAAAACGGAAATTAGGCGTTGCTACCAGTGTGTATGGCGATTTGATAATAATACGCTCCGCAGTTCATCAGGTCTGTATTGAATTCCTGTGGCCGGAAGTGGCTGACACCTGAATTACAACTGATAGTAAGATGACTTACCGGCTTCTGGTGCAGAGCCGGTCGGCATAGCCGCATGCCAAAAAGAGCAGTCAGATAGGGCTCCGGCAGCAACATTTGCCTCGACTGTGAGACAAAGAGATGGTATGTCTTTGTGATGCTCCATGTAAACAATCTAGAAGTGGTTTATAACGACATTGTTCTGGTGCTGAGAGGTGTGTCCCTTCAGGTGCCCGAAGGGAAAGTCGTTGCCTTCCTGGGCTCCAACGGAGCCGGGAAGTCCACCACCCTGC
>JACRDE010000048.1 GCA_016212935.1 Desulfomonile tiedjei
AATGTTGCGAAACTCATCAAGCCTTCGCTGGACTCGCTCATCTGCCGTGACCACGGCGTAGGCGTGGAGAAAAAGGCTTTCCCCGGAGCCTTCAAATCCTTTTCTTTGAGATTGGATCTTGATTCGTTGCTGGGTCTCTTGAGGGAGTGCCTTGTAATACCCTGGAAATAGCCTCCCCAGGATCGGTGCGGGCGGTTCTCCCATGAGGGTTCGCGACGGTCTTTTCAAAACCTTAGCTACGAAGAGTTGTTCCAGAAGCCATGAGGATAGATGGGCGACCAAATGACCGGAGACGTAGGCAAGACCAAGCAAGAAGATGATGAAGACTGCCCTCGGCTCCTTTTGGAGAAGCCATTGATAACCGTAGCGGCAATCCACGGCAGCCACAAGCACGGAACCAGCGAACAGATATGCGAAGAAATCATAGACGGTAAATGGAATTTTGCTTATGTCTCCACTGCCCACTCTTGCGCCTCCGGGCTGAAGATTTTTTTAGCAGTTCTGCATTGATGCCTCGTTTGTCAAGTTCCCTTGGCTCTTCAAGGCTTCCGATCTCCATTCACCGCTTTCTTCAGCACCGGCGAATAACCCCAGCTCACTACTTTCCTCGCATCGAGGGTTATCTGTTCGCCCGTCTGAGGGTTCCTGCCCCGCCTGGCGTGTTTGGACTTGACGTTCCACTTCCCGAAGCCGGAGATCATCACATCCTCACCGGCGATGAGGCTTTTCTTCATAATATCAAGAAGTTTTTCAAAGACTTCGGTTGCCTCATTCTTCATAAAACCGCAGTCATCAGCGACTTTTTGGGCTATGTCCGCTTTGGTCAGGGTCATGAATACCTCCTTGGATTGCACAAGTCCTTTATAATACATTATCTTATGGTCTGGGGAAGAATTCTTTGCCACGGGAGCCAGAAGGTGCGGACGATTCGCGTTGATGACGCCGGGGAAAAGTCTGGTGGAACGGTTCGGACTTGAAGAAGTCCCCGATCTGAAGCCCCACTACAGCATCGCTCCCAAGCAGGTGGTGGTAATAATCAGGCTGGATCGGGATACGCTTCAGAGACGCTTAGCACGAGTCAAATGGGGTCTCATCCCGTTTTGGGCTAAGGACTCCTCAATCGGAAACAGGCTAATAAATGCCAGGGCAGAGAGCGCATCACAGAAACCGGCGTTTCGCTCAGCCTTCAAGACCAGACGATGCCTCGTTCCGGCAGACGGCTTTTACGAATGGAAAAAGCGGGGGGGAAAGCAGAAACAGCCTTACCTTGTCAGAATTGCCGATGGAAGCCCTTTCGCCTTTGCGGGGTTGTGGGAGAGTTGGACAGGACCGGACGGTGAGACCATAGAATCCTGCACGATTCTGACGACTGACGCCAACGATCTGACCCGACCGATCCACGACAGGATGCCGGTAATCCTCCATCCCAAAGACTATGATCTATGGCTCGACCCGGAGGTCAAGGACCTGGAGCTGTTGAAGCCTCTGCTCCGTCCGTATCCGTCGGCGGAAATGAAAGTGGAACCGGTAAGCCCCAGGGTCAACAAAGCGACGTATGACGCTCCCGATTGTGTAGAGGCGGTTTCGTTCACAGAGAAGTGAGCAATTTGCTTATTTGTTGATCGCATCGGGCTCGGGCGGGATGACCAGCTCTGAAGAGCCAATGACATGGATCTGTCTCTTCCGGTGCCCCAACACTGCATCCGAAGGTTTGTATTCCACTCGCGAGGGATCAAATCCACCCGCAATGAGCTGCTCGTGGGACGGTTCGTAATTCAGAATGAATATCTCGCTTGCCTCACTACTCTTGTTCGCCCCGTACTTCCAGAGGTGCGATGCCTCTAATATCAGATAGTCGCTGTAAAGGGAGCGAATATAGGGATCGTCGTTGTAGCACAACAGAAAACGTCCCTTGTGGTCACGTAATTGGGCAGCGAATTCCTCATGACACCAATCAACTCCGCGGTATCCATAGAGATTACTGGGAAGGTAGTAGGGTGGATCAAGGAAAAGGAAATCCAACAGATAATGCCGGAGCGTGTCACGAAAATCCTGCAATGACACTGAAAGCAGTTTCGGCCATTGGAATTTCTGAAGCAGACGGATCGAAGACTCAGTAAAACGGTGCCCAGGAGCGTAGTTTCCACTTTCGGCCCGGTTGAACTGGGATCTCTTGATGGCATAGTAGCTGGCTGCCTGATTATACCTGTTGAAACTTCTCGACACAGCCCGCAAACGGACAAAGCAGTCTTTACCAAACTCACCGTAAATGAGTCTCGCCCGCTCTGCGAGAAGTTCAGGAGCCTCTCTCAGTACGCTCCAAAAGTTTATCAGCTTGGGAAGCGTATCGAAGGCTAGTACCGGAATTCCTGACATGGCAAGGGCAATCTCAACCGAGCAGCCTCCGCAAAAAGGCGAAACAACTTTTTTCACATCCCTGGGGATGAGTGGCTTGAGGTGCTTGACAGCACGTGTCTTACCACCAGGGTAGGGTAAAGGAGAAGGGTTCATGCCAACCTCCCGTCCACAGTTACCGAGCCCTTGGGAGGGTCGTAATTGAGGATGATGATTTCATCTGACACTTTGGTCCCGCCCGCAGAGTAGCGCCACTTCCCGTCAACGGGAATGATGTGATAGTCGCGGTAGAGACTCCGTATGTACGGATGATCGTTGTAGGTGAGAAGGAATCGTCCTTTGTGCCCTCTCAGGAGAGCCGCAAGTTCCTCATGGGGGAACTCTTTGATGCCGTAGAGCCGTCTGTCTTTCTTGAAATAGACCGGGTCGAGCCATAAGAAGTCTTGGGGATGAATGCTCAACGTTACCCGAAAATCCTGCATCGAAACTGACAAGCGGGGGCATCGAAAATCACGAACCCTGTCTATGCGTCGTTCCTTGAAATTTGGATGACCCTTCGCGTAAGTCCCTCCGGGGAATATGTTGTAAAAGGCAGATCTGACCAAGGCATAGAATGCTGCGGCACGGTTCAAGGGCGTGAGCGACGGTAGTATCCGGTCAAGCCTCTGATAACAGGCTCTCTCGAACTCACGGTGAACCAGTTCAATACGGTCGGCCAGAATCACGGGCTCCGATAACTGGAATAGCCAATAATTCACGAGGTACGGATTTATGTCGTACGCCTGAACGGTCAGACCTGCGAGAGCCATAGCTATTTCAAATGAGCAACCACCGGCAAACCCGGACACCACGTGAGTCACGTCGTGAGGCACGAGCGTGGTCAAAGTCGGGACGGCCCTCGCCTTTGATCCCACCCACATTATTGGTGAATAAGGAAGAATCATTGGTTCTCTCCCGTGGTTTGGTTCACTCTCGCCTTCTGCGGCTGCCGGGCTTCCTTGTCCCAAAAGCGCCTGGCCCTCCGGCGCAGCACATTGGTCGGCTCGGACGAGGTTGAGTGAAGAGCATCCAGACTGATACCCCACTTGTTGGAAAGGATCTTCAATCTCCGAGCGGCATCAAGCGCTTCAGGCTCATGATTGCTACCCACTTTTCGGAGCAGTTTTTCCATTATGTCAATCTTTTCAATGCTATACATCTTAACCTCCCTTAGCAGACCAGTCTTCTTAGTGGGTGCCTTCACCCATCCATCACCCCCTCCTGTGGTCTTGCTTCAGATAGGGGATTTGATTAGTTACTCAGAGGAATCGCTGACACGTTTGACCAGACCCTCCAACCGTCGCCGTTCATGGCGTAAAGGTAAGGATTACCTTCTTCATTGGTGAACCAGATCAGTTTTGCTCCTCGGTAGGGAGCAAATTCCTCACTTTACAGATACTGGATGAGATCATCCCAAGTCAGAGGAATTTCGTCCTCGTCTCTAGGGTCAACGAATATTGCATCGTCCACCCTGCCGGAGAAAGAGACATGAACATTTACATATCTCTCATCTTTTCCGACATTTCCGAAGACGTCGGTGAGATCCAGAGAGCCCTGGTGCTCAGTCCATCCCTCACCAGGAGTCCAGTCATCTTCTTCGACAGGTTCGACCAAGTTGTCCTCTGGTGCAGAGTCGCCCTCCGCGCCCTGGTCATCTCCTTCCGGGGTTTCATCCTCTGAGGAGGAGGTGTGATCCTGCGCTTCAGCCTGTTCCGACGTTTCAGCGGCCTTACCGGTCTGATCTGGCCCTTCAACCGAATCAGGCTTCTGCTCGGCTTCTTGCTTTCGGGGCAGTTGGTCCAGGAGTTCCGTGGGAATTGTCACGTAGGTCTGGGGCACCGACTCAGCAAGACTGGTCTCGGCAACCTTGTGCTCTGGGCCTTCTGCTACAACGATGTAGGCTTCAGCATTCTTGGTCCTCACCGCCTCAAGCACCTCTGCCCACGTACCGTACGGAACCTGCCCCTTTTCAGGGTCCCAGAAGGTGAACTGACCGTCGGCAGTTGTGTAACGAATCGTTATCTCCGAATTCTTCGCCGTTTCTGCCCAGTATCCGGTCCAGTCGAACGATCCGTCATCAAGGAGCGTGGATAACGCGTTATCCAGTTCCCGTGCTTCGCCGTTCCTGTCTTCCAAGAAACTATAAATGGCATCCACTAGGTCCGGCGTCATACCCTTGCCGATCAGTTTCAGCTCCGGTTTCTCCTCGTTCCAATAAACCGAGACGTCCAGCTCCTTGTAGTATCTGTCCGGCATCGGCACCCTCTTGTCCTTTTTCTTGCCAGTGACAAGCTCGTCCAGTTCGGCTTGCGAAGACTTGTGGATCAGATCTCTGCTGGACCTCACGAACTCAAGCGGAT
>JACRDE010000049.1 GCA_016212935.1 Desulfomonile tiedjei
CTCGGGTACAAGACCCCGTACCAGCTTTACACCCGTACACGTACCCCTAGCGGAGAACCGGACCCTATTCACCCAGTACCAAGGTGTACTTTTCCACCTTAAAAAAGACCATTTTTTGTCTTGACAGAGGGGTCCACTTCAGTTTTCCTTAATCCCTGTGGTTTTCTTGTTATCAATCAAAATTCCGAAGATTGCCGAAAGAGTTGAAATCTCCCATCCAACCGTATTGGGAGCAGCCCCTTCCTCTTCAACCCTTTTGCAATAATAATCACGAAGGTCGCCGGTCCAAACATGAATTGTACCTCTCCCACGAGGGTACTGGTAGGATTCCTAAACTATCCGAACTAGGAATCACCAGGAATCAGAGTTCCCGTTGGCATAAAATCAGCGAGATTCCTGAAGAATCCTTTGAGGGCTACATCCAAACCACGAAATCAAAAGAATCGGAGCTTACCAGTGCAGGGGCATTGCTCCTGGCTCGTGATATCCAACGACAACAAATGATCGCGGACCTGCAAGAAAATATTCAGAAGGCCCCTTCGATACCGAACCAGAAATACAACGTAATCGTGATAGATCCGCCCTGGCAATACCATCTGAGAAATGGGCAGACTGGGAGGCGGAATACAGTGCCATATCCCACCATGTCGTTAGAAGAAATTAAGGCTCTTCCAATCCAGGGACTAGCGGCAGAAAGTGCGATCCTTTGGTTGTTCAGTACCAATTCTCATTTACCGGACGCATTTGAAATTGTGAAGGAATGGGGCTTTCAATATAAAACCTTGCTCACCTGGGTGAAAAACAGGCTCGGAACAGGTGACTGGCTTCGCGGACGTACTGAGCATTGCCTCATGGCGATCAAAGGTCGCCCGGTGACCAGACTGACGAATCAATCTACTGTTATTCACGCTCCAGTCCGGGAGCATCCACAAAAACCGGACGAATTCTACCGATTAGTTGAAACGTTGTGTCCTGGGAGGAAAATCGAACTGTTTGCACAGGAAAACCGGGACGCCTGGGATACAGGGCTGACGTCGGTGAATATTTCACAGACTGTTCGACTGTGAGAAGGGAAGCGTTACAACTCTCCCCCCCAACAAAATGCTGTGTGAGGCAATTTCTATAGTCCGAGAGTAGTGGTGTAGGGTTAAACTGCTCCAGAATGAATCCTAGGCAGCAGACATCCATATCTCTATTGGCTTTATTTGGCGCTTATATGATAGACTGGCAGGCGAGCCTCGACGCGGATATCTTAAAAGAGAAGGGATAATATGGCAACGACAGATACGCCGGATACCATTTGGGTAAAAGTCTATGACGGTGAAGGTGATGACGCAAAACTAATTTTTGAAGGAACGTCCCGCGAATGGGATATTTTCAGGACGACTCATCATTGGGGTGTTCAGAAGGAGAAACCATCCAAAAAAACCGAGGATAATTAAAAGTCGCTGTTCGTCCTATCGCTCGGAAACCGTCAAAAACACTCACCTAATCGAAGGCATCGTGTGATATTCCCGCAATTCGTCAGCCCTCCCAGGGGAGGAGAATATGAAGGCATCACTCCCGGTAAGCCTAGTTGAAGGCTGGATCAATGAACTCCAATCCATCCTCAAGGCAGATGCTCTCGAAGCCAAGACCGGCACAGGCTTGTTCATCAACCAGGGGATGAGGCACGGACTCGATCAGATCCAACATAGAGTCAACATCTGGCGTCGTCATCAGAAATATGTCCAGGCCCTGAACCGTTTGGGGAGGAAATTCTTGATGGTACGGCGAGTGAATCTCAGCGACGGCAGGTATAGGAAACTCGAATGGTACGAAGGCGATCTGTTCGTGACTCTCGCGTGGCGTCATGCAAGGGATGCGGCGGAAGGGGAACTGATGCTGGAAATACAAGACACGAGGGACTTATCCAAAATTTTCCTTGTGTACCTGGGTGGTTCATCCTTTGAAGACCTGGCGGGGCTGGCACGGGCGGGTGGATTGGATTCTATAAAAAACGAAGAGAATTGGGGAGAATGGGGGGAGAATATCTGACCTGGTCCTCTCCAGCCCCCTTTTCCGTGGACTATTATCCTCCGATCCAGTAATAATCGGGCGAGACCCAGTTTTTTGTGGCTGAACTGTAAAGTGTTTCGTAACAGCCACCTAGCGCCTCCACTGAATTGTTTGGTCTTTCAGGTGGTCTTGCGAAAACGACTTCAATCACGGCAACAGCCGATACAGCCCGTCCGGGAGGAACCGTAAGAGTTTAGGAGGTCAATCACCTCACAGTGATTTTCTTGGCACGCCAGACTGAGAGGAGTCGAGCCTCGTTTGTTCTTTGCGGTCACATCCGCACCAGATTGGAGGAGTAATCTTACGATTTCTAGGTAGCCTTCTCCACTCGCAGCCATTAAAGGGGTAAAACCATCATCTGTCGCGGCATTGGGGTCGGCTCGCGCATCGAGCAACAGTCTCACCATCTCCGCCTGTCCCTCAGATGACAGGATCGAAAGGTCGGTGCTGCGGCCATGCATAGCCAAGATCGTAGGTCCGACAAAAGAAGCGAGAACCAAAACGGTAAATCCGTCTTTATTGCGCCTAGTTACATCAGCTCCTCTTTTCAGAAGTACCTTTGCCGACTCTACACGACCTTTGCGAATAGCCTCCATAAGGGCGGTGCATCCATCTTTGGTCCCGGTTGCCTCTATTTCAGCCCCGGCATCCAAGAGGATTTCGACCAGTTCGGTCATGCCGTGGGATGAAGCCCATATCAAGGGCGTCCTCCCAAAATAATCCATCGTGTTGACGTCTGCTCTGTGTTCCACGAGGATCTTCGCCACGGCAAGGTGGCGTTTGCGAATTCCCAATGAAAGAGCAGTTAATCCGTCGCTGTCTCTTACATCCAGTTTAGCACCCGCTCGCAAAAGCCGCTCCACAGTGTTAATGAGACCCCTTGTTGCAGCTTCCATGAGGGCAGTGCAGTCTCTCAAGCCCCGCTGATTAATCTTGGCTCCCCTTTTCAGGAGAGCCTCAACAACTTCCGCGTGATCCCTCAGGGCAGCCCAAATCAGTGCGGTTCTTCCGTTTTTGTCGGAAACGTTTAGAATTGAGCCCTCGTTCAACAACAGATCGACCAGATTCCGGTGACCTGACATGGAAGCACGAAGCAAGGGAGTAAATCCGTGTCTGTCCCTTACCTCGGTCTCTGCCCCATTAGCTATGAGGACCTGCGCAACGTTAGTGAGCCCGCGCAGGCAAGCCAGGCTCAGGGCTGTGTCCCCATCTTCATCCCGAGCATTTACGTCGGCTCCGGCTTCCAGAAGCAGCATAACAAGTTGCATATACCCTGCTCCTGACGCAACCATCAGGGCTGTTCTCCCAAATCGATCCGAAGTGTCTGGGCAGATCTTCGCGTTGAGGGACGCCTTGACCCGGCGCAGGTCTCCCATCTCGGCAGCATCCACCAGATGCTCATCCATGATCTGATTTCGGCACAATACTCAACCCTCAGGACAGCCAAACCGATCTGACCGGGACAGATCAGATATAATAGCCCGCAATCTCAGTGAGCGGGAAACCCCAGCAGTGATGAGGTCAGCAGTCTCCTAGTAGAGTTTCCCACCACTCTTTTGTGGCCACACTTGTGGAAGTCGAGTTCCTCCTCTAAAGCGCGGATGCTAGATCGGGAGATCTCTTCTTCATTTGCAAGCGCACATTTCCCAAGTTGGCCCCCGGTTGGCAGACCAGACACAGTAACGATTCTTTCCCGAGTGTACCCATCACAAGCACGCCATTGTCGAACTCGATCATTGACTGGGTGAGCGCGCCCACGCTGAGTTCCCTACCCATCACCTCAGACGTGCCGAGACCAGTGGAAATCACAGCACCCAAGGTTTCAACATCCAGCTTTCCGTCGTTGGAGATTCCCTCGATTACGAAACCGTCACGGCCTACGACGACCGCTGCGTTGATTCCCTCCACCTTCACAAAATCGTTGATCAGGTTTTTCAGATTAGCCATTTTGGTCCTCCATTTATCTGTTTGCTTCATTCTCTTGACGAATGGTCATTGGACTTTCTTTCGCGGCCATCCGATCACTTGTCCATAAGTTCCACAACCATCATTGTGTCGCCGGGAGCGCCCGCCGGTTCCAACTTCTTCAGCCTGGCCTTTTTGCCCAGGTTTTTCTCTGCTATGGCAATGGTCAAGGCGGCAAAGGGGCAGCCGAATGGGGGTATTCCTTCTTCCTTCAGTCTCTTGGTAAGGTCGAAGAAAGAGCACTGTGTTATGTTGGCAGTCAGTTCGTTTCCATTCAATGAGAAAGCCATATTGTCGCACAGACCGGCATTCACTGCTGTTTCACCAAGCTTCTGGGACAGCTTGTTCACATCGTCCACGCATGAGAAATCAACCCCCAGTTTGCCCAATTGGTCGAGAATGTCCGGTGCGGCCTTTCGCATTACCGCCGCGGAATTCTCACCGACCAGACCGTAAAGGGCTTTGTAAAGACCGTAAAGAATGCCTGAAACTGCTCTTGTATCTACTTTGTCAACCATCTTTTCCTCCTTTTCCGAGTTCTTGTTGTTGAGGTCTGTTGAGCGATGTAATCGCCTCTCTCGTTTTCAGGTGCTAGACCAATACGGGCGGCCCAGGCCCCGAGCATGGCATCAGATACTTATGCATCGTATCGCCTCTTCCATCCTTCCTTCTCTCAGCAGATCCAGAGCCTGCTCAAGTTGTTGGATGGCTTTTGTATCTCCCTTTGCGTTCCGAAGCTGTCGGATCCGTTCCCCGACGGCTATCTGAAGAGCTAAAGACTGCTCCTCCTTGCTCTCTGCGCCCGCGAGCATCTTCTTGAGCAGTTTCATAGCGGAGGCATCACGATCTTTGCTCTCCACCCCTGCGAGCATGTCCTCGAATTGACTCGCCCGTACATCAAGGTTTGTGGGGGTTTGTGGCCCAGTAGTGTCATGATCCGGAGAGGCAGACTCCGGCGCTTTCGTTGACTCCGGGACGCCATCGGGCAACGGCACTACTGCCTGAACTATGTCAATGGTCAGCGGCGTTTGCGGCCCTTCGTGCAGGGTCAGCAATTGGGCAACCGCTGCTTTAAGCACACGAACGTCGTCCGTTATATGGTCGGCCAAGTAATCGACAACATCTTCGGGCATCGAACGTTCATCCAGGAAAAGTCTTATCAAGTCCCGTCGCTCATTTCCGTCACCCATTTGAAGGCTTACGATAACCCCACCTCTGAGGCGGGAGAGGAGCCGAGATTCTACCCCGGCCAAGCGGGTGGGAGGAACATCGGAGCTTATCACGACCCAGCGCTGCGCCCTTGTCATATGGTTAAGGACCGAAAAGAGATCGCGTTGGACATCCTCCCGTCCTTCACAAAGTTGAATATCGTCCACCAGCAAAATCTCTGCCGACAACAGCCACTCTCTCAGCTCGGCTCTGGATCTGAGTCGCTCGGCCCGTTCGTGTTCAGTTTCCAGGTCGGCGGTGTTGATCAGTAACACCTTCTTGTCTCTCGCTGCATTGGCAATTGCTGAGAGCAGATGGGTCTTGCCAAGTCCAATATCGCCGTATATGTAGAGAGGATTGTACGGGAGCCTGGACGGGGACATGTTCGCGACGGTCTTGGCGAGTTCCACCGCGAAGGAGTTGCCTTTGCAGACCATGTAGTTGTCAAAGGTCAAGCCCGAGTCGGGAGGATCATTGATAATCGCTGATGTGGATTGGTATTTCCCAAAACTTCTGGAGCGTCGATAAAGCTCTATGCGCTGTGCCGAACGTTCATCCAGAATTCCCTTTTGGACACAGACCTTCAGAAAGTCTGGCAGAGATCCCGGCCCCGGTTGTCTTGGTTTCTCGCTCATGTCACACTTCATCATTCGAGTCCCGCAGCCAACCTGCCTACACTCATGGAAACCGACCCCAGTGATGCCCCCTTGCTCGCTACGGCAATGAGGCTGCCCCCATCCGGAAGCCCTACTAATGTTACGGTACCGAGGTCATCCTCCAGGAGAATTCGACGAAGAGCGCCTCTGGGATGGATTCGGACCAGCGAGTGCAGAGCGGAGCGAAGATTCTCGATCCCTTCAGGAGGTCCATCAGGTCCATCAACAGCGGCCCTGATCTCTCCGCCGGAGTCCAAGACGCAGGCGTGCAACGCAAAGTCGTTGGAATTCAGGAATTCAGACAAACTGGCAGTGAGGACTGCTTCGTCTTCCTCTTGAACAGATGTTTCTTGGGTTTTCCGCCTTTCTGCCTCCTCTTTCAGCTCGTCATGAAGTTTGAGCGCTTGCATGACCGCGCGGTGAAGGTCCAGTTCGATAGTCCGTGCCTCAGGCGCTGCATCCGTGACGAATTCGAACGTACCCTCATTCCAGTCCACGACGCGGACCAGCGCGTTCATGCCGGAGACATCACCCAGCGTTGCGTGGACCAAAGAGCCGTTCTCATAGGAAAGCCTTGCTTCCCCATTGGTTCCGCTGATGATGAGATGCCCAGTCTTACGCCCGCTGTGAGGGAACTGGACGAGGTCAATGATAGCCATATCCTCCAATGTGCCTTTAAGCGCCATCATCTTATCTCCATCGGGTTTTGTTTCAGGGTTGGAATTTTTCAATGACCTGTCGGCTTGCCATCCGTATCGTGTCCATTACCCCTCGACCTTCCGTCGCCACGGCTTCGAAGATGGGGATACCATTAAGGCCCAGCTTGATTTCCATTGTCCCCAGCGGCAAAGGTTGCGGCAGGTCTCGCTTATTGTATTGCAGGACAAGGGGGAACCTCTTCCAGTCAACACCGAAATCTGCAAGGCTGGACTGGAGCATACCAAAGCTCTCAAGATTCTCATCAAGCCTGCCCTCGTGGGAATCCGCCACAAAGACCACGCCGTCAGCACCTTCAAGGATCAGACGACGACTCGCCTCATAGTAGACCTGTCCAGGAACCGTGTACATGTTGAATCGCACAGCGTAGCCTTCTATTTGACCGAGTTCCAGGGGGAAGAAATCGAAAAAGAGCGTCCTCTCCTGTTCTGTGTCGAGGACAATCATCTCTCCCTTGCGCCCTTTGTCCAGAGCGGTATGAATGTACTTAAGATTGGTGGTCTTGCCGCTCAATCCCGGACCGTAATAAACGATCTTGAACGCGATTTCCTTGTCTCGATAATTGATGTGCGGCATGATCCGCTCCCTTACTTGGTCTCAAATATTCGGTCGATAAGATTCAGGGCATACTCTTTGAACTGGGGCGTGGCTATTTCTTCGGCATGCTCAGGCTTATCGGGCCGTTTCAAAATGCTGCTGATTGCCGTCGCTGCCTTACGTGCCTCGTGACGCACCAGACCAATCCGCTGATAATCCTCGAAGATGATCACCATCATCGTGGAATCGTCTATCAGGCTGATGTGGATGTGGCGGTTTTCCCCCTGCTGTAACAGTATGGAAAACTTCTCTTCCCCTACTAGACGAGCCACTTCACGGGTTGCAGAAAACATCCCAGCCACAAGAGCGGCCATTGCAGTCACATTCAAATAGGAAGTGTCACCTGCTTCATCGATTGAAAATCCTTCCTTGGAAATGAGCATAGCCGTCAAGGCCCCGGATCTCTCGACCAGTTCTGAAAGGATCGGTTTCGGATTGCCGTTGTCTTCTTGTCCTCGGTTCATTCCTCGACTCCTCGGCTCGCGCCGTTCAAAAGTTTGTCTCCGGATCAGTTTGATTCGAGTTATTCCGGACATCCTTCTAACATTCTTTTAGGGCCTGCTCTCGCTTCATCTCTCTTTCGAGCGGCTTCCATGAGTAAGAAGTCTCCCGGCTTATTGATGGTGATCTTGTCAGGTTCGGTCCAGGGGAGGTTCACAAAGCTCCCACCCTCGAAGCAGAGACACTTGAAAAGCGCCTCTTCACCCTCCAGGTCTTCACACTTGGCGTGCCTCACCTTTCCCTTGTCGATGAATATCAATCCCTGTCCGCCATCTTTGGAGGAGACCTCCAACACCACCTGCCTTCCGATCAACATCATGAGTTGCAGGTAGTCGAGAATGTCGATCTTATCGATGTTGCCGGAGAAAGCAGTCTCTTCTTTGGAAGACAAGAGAGCCTCGGCCAGCAGGTCGGGGTCAACCGGTTTTTCGAGGTAGAGAATCGCACCCTTCTTTATGCTCAAGTGTCTGATGGATGGACCGCCAAAAGCGGTTATGACTACTACTCTTGTCCCTGCCCGATTCGCACGCAGCCAATCCACCAGTGCCAGTCCGTTGAGCCGAGGCATCTGGATGTCAGTTATCACCGTGTCGAAGTCCCCGGCCTCCAGCAATGCAATGGCCTCCTCTCCATCTCCACAGGTCGTCACTGGGAAGCCAGCCCGGGTAAAGTACCTGCCGAGAGCCCACACCACCTCAGGATCGTCATCAACGAGGAGAATGGATTCCTTTCGGGTCGTCATCTCCTGTCATGCCTTTTTCTTGAGCGCTTCTGCCGCCTCTTTCGCCATTGCGCTCAGTCTATCGGTGTATTCGTCTATGATCCGTCGAACCTCCGAGGGATTGTCCGCTACCGCGAGCAATTCCAATCGTAAGGCCCTAATTCCTGCCAGCAATCCTGACAGTCGGTTTTGGACATGATGAAAGTCATATTGGGCAGATGGTAACCGTGTTTCCCCCCGATGATACCTTCCAGTATCACGTTCATCTCGCGAATCGCCCGACTTGAGCGCCCGGCGGACAAGGTCTATGAGTGCTTCAGGATCGTAAGGTTTTGTGAGCATCCCGAAGAGTTCCCTGTTGAGATCCGCAGGAAGGGGTGTTGCTGTAACAAGGATGGGAATCGTGCTCGGAAGGCGGCTCTTCAGATCATCAATGAGTTTTAATCCGTTGCCGTCAGGCAGTTTCAGATCCACGATCAACACAGACGGGTGATGTTCATCCGCAAGAACCAAGGCTTCTTTGCAAGAACCGGCAGTGACTACCTTCAGCCCTTCTACTTCCTGCTTGAGGCTATAGGCAGTAAAGTAGGCCAAGCTGGCATTGTCATCCACGATGAGGACAGAAGGCCCCAAAGCCACTTCCTTTCCAACCTTCCGGTCTTTCCAAGAAGGATCTGAACGAGCCCGCCATCCCTTCCCTTGATCCAACTACCGGAAGCGTCATGAATTACTTCTTACGCTGCCACGCTCAGATGTTTGGGGTGCTGGACAAGCAGGCCCCTTACGCTGTTTGGCAGACCTTTCGCTCCGTGGGAATCGTGAAGCAATACTCGTGCCATCTGGAAGGATCAAATAGATTTGGCGGTTTAATTACGTTTTATCGCAGAGTTATCTTTTGAGGCAATGCGTCGCTGCGTGAAAAGGAGTCACGTCTCTGTGAATGAAACGTACGGAAATCAAGCGTGGTTTTGTGTCAATATCGTGATACCAATATGTTAGCGATAGTGGTGGTGTACGTAAAACAAGCGCTTGGGCTGGAAATCGTACGGTCTTCAAGCATCAATGCCAAGGGACTTCATATGGTGAAACAGGGCGTTGCGAGAAATGCCCAATAGGCGGGCAGCAGCCTGACGTTTCCCTGCAGACCGGCACAGAGCCTCTACTATCACGGCACGTTTGGCCTCCTCGATCACCTCGTTTAGAGATCGGTTCTCGGGGAAGCGGAGCCTGTACAACCAATCCGTACGGCACTCCGTCAGGTCGAGGGCCGCGACGCTCATAGTCCCCCCCGACGATAGCATCAGAGATCGTTCGATCACATTGCGAAGCTCTCTGACGTTTCCGGGCCAAGAGTAGTTGGCGAGTGCCGTCATGGAAGCCGCATCAACCTCGGGAATATGCGAGAGGTCCATCTCGGCGACCAGTTGTGCGATTATTTCGCGGGCGAGGACAGGTATATCCTGAACTCTCTCGCAGAGTAACGGCACCCGAATGGACAGCACGTTCAGCCGATAGAACAAATCAGTTCGGAACCTCCCCTCGGCTACCTCCTTCTGAAGATCCCTGTTGGTGGCTGCGATAAGTCTGGCATCTACCGGAATACTTACTTCCCCACCCACACGGGTGAATGATCGCGTATCCAGAAACGTCAATAGCTTTGCCTGCAGCTCAGGTGAAAGCTCACCTATCTCGTTGAGCAGAAGGGTCCCTCGCTCGGCCAGTTCCAAGAGCCCTCGTTTACGTCCCCGCGCACCAGTAAAAGCGCCTGGCTCGTGTCCGAAAAGCTCCGACTCGGCCAGCTCCGGACTCACCGCGGCGCAGTTAATGGCAAAGAAAGGTCCATCGGCACGAGAGGAGTGATTGTGAATGAAGCGTGCCAGGTAGTCCTTGCCCGTACCGCTCTCTCCGAGCAAAAGGACGACACTGTCTCCCGCAGCAGCCTGACGGGCCTTCTGCAGCGTTGAGCGCATTGCCTCCGAAGGGTAGTCATGTATGGCTTGTTCGGACACGGGTCTTGTCGGTCGGCTCGTGTGGGGCGGGCGATACGCTTTTCGCAGCAGCCGGACTTCCTCGTCTCTAATGCGCTCCCGCATGGCGTTTCGCAGAGAAATCAGGAGTTCGTCCATATCGACCGGTTTGGTCATATAGTCGCTCGCGCCAAGGCGAGTAGCCTCCACCGCCGATCTGATGGACCCGTAAGCGGTCATTATGAGGTAACGAGCCGAGGGATGAATCTCTCGGATTTCCGTCATAAGGGTTAGTCCATCGGCATCCGGCAATTTGAGATCCAGGAGGACCACATCAGGGAAGAAAACACGGATGGTTCGGCGGACTTCGGCAGCGTTATGGGCTCCGGCAACCTGGTACCCCTCGGCTCGTAACAGGTACTCCAGATGTCTGACGACCTGAGCATCGTCGTCTACTATGAGAATCGTTCCCGCCATCTACTCTACTTTCGACAGAACCAGTCGAGACCTGAAAAAGGGGGTCAGACTGGACGCACGGAAATAACCGCATTTCAGGCACCGTTCGGGCAACTGTGCCGTGTCGGGATGATAGGTGCGCTGTTTTGGTTTCCAGCAGTAGTAGCCGGTGCCTGTGGACCTCACATAGCAGGACGTGCAATCAACAGGCTGACCACTATTCCAATCCCAGCAAGGGATGCCTTCAGGGATCGGGAGAAGAATTTCAACTCTTGTTCCCCGGTTGGACAGGGAACTCACCACAATCACCCCTCCATGCTCCTCCACTATGTCTTGGGCCACTGTAAGCCCGAGGCCGGTGCCTGAAACTTTGGTACTAACAAATGCCTTGAAAATCCGGCTCTCATTTGAAGAGAGTTCATCGGGAACACCCGCTCCGTTATCCTCGACGAAAAGGGATACAACTTTCCCTGAGAATCCTGGCACGAGTTCATCCTTTCCCGCCTGGTCGAGTTCGCGCCAGCCAATTCGGATGAAGTCTCCTCCTGAGCACGCATCCAATGCATTCTGGATCAGGCTACCCAGGCACCGAAGCATGCTTTGTTCATCCACCAAAACTAAAATGGAGACAGGGAATCGAACGATCTCTAATCGGACCCCGTGTCTGACCGCCTGAAAACCATGAGCGTCCACACATCTTTCCAGCAGGGGCTCGACGTAAACCGGACTGGGAGAGGACGCTCTCGGACGAGCCGACTCAAGCAATTGGTTGACGATCTTCGTGAGAGAATTCACTTCTTCCGAAATCAACTGCAACAGGTTGCTGTGCTGGGACGATTGTGGGGTATCCCTCTGCAGGGTCTTCACTCCAACCAAGATGCTTGCAAGGGGATTCTTTATCTCGTGGCTGAGACGAGACACCATCTCACCAACGAGGGCAAGTTCCTCAGATCGCTGTTTCCGCTCCTGGCTCTCAACTACGACTGTTATGTCCTGAAACACAACCACGAGACTGCCGTCTGCCTTGAAAGGACTGGTGGAAAATCCAAACAACCTGTTTGTACCGTCCCGAAGTGTTATGCGGGCCACGGATCGATCCCGGGAAATCGGGCCGCCCTTCCAGTCATCGAAAAATGGGCGCACAATCCTCCACGATTCCTCTGTGAAATCGTCCTCAAGACGCAAAAGAGAACGCGCAGGTCGGTTGACGAGCAAGATTTCCCCATTCTTGCTGACCACGAGCACGCCGCTGCTCATGGCGTTGATCACCTGTTCATGCAGCACCCGTGTTTGGATGAAGGCTTTCTTGTCCCGTTCATGCTCTTCAGTCAAGAGTTGGTAGTCCTGAATTGACTTTTTCAGGTCCGCGTTGCACGTGTCTGCCTGTTTCTCAAGTTTAAAATTTTTCTCTTGAGCCTTCGTCAACAGGTACCCGATACTCAGTCCTACTGTTCCTCCGAACAAAACAGATACCAAAAGCCAATTATAACCCATTAGCGGTTTCTGGAGCATTGAGCCAAAAATTAAAACGACAGCCCCTGCCACCCCGCTTGCCAATATTCTGATCGCTTTCCCTGTCGTCATATGTCCCTCAACTCCCGCCGATCCTCACGTATCCCAACAGCCAGTGTGCCTCGTCTTGACCCTTCATGCAGATTTCATTGTCTTGACAGAGTGGTCCCGACATTTTTCGATTTCTAAATCAGCCCCTTGATAACCCCCAATAAATCGGGAATGTCTATGGGTTTCCCAACGATAGCGTCCACGCCGCATTCAGCCATCTTTTCTCTAGTCTCTTGATCTGGGTCTTCCATATCCGCCTGGCCCGTCAACAGAATAAAAGGCGTTTTAGGAACCTCTTTTCCCTGACAAATCTCCTTGACCCTTAGGGCCACCTCCCACCCATCGAGTTCCGGCATCCCCTGGTCACAGACCACCACTTCCACAGGTGTCTCCTGGAACACATGGAGACCTTGAATGCCCGACGAAGCAGTGAGGGCCGTGTGTCCGAACTGACGCAACCCCGCCTCAAGCAGTCTTAGGTATGGCTCCCTATCATCAATGGCAAGGATTCGGAGTCTCCGGGGTAACTCTTCGATATCGGGCGCTTCAGACGGCGGTAACGCTTCGGAAGGAAGGGGAGCCGCCGTGGCGGGGGGTCCTTTGCTTTCAGCGCTCCTCACAAAGACGGGTCCGGAGCCACTAGCTTGGCTCCTTGGGGAGTCGGTTTCATCTAGGACTCTTCGGACGGCTCGGAGAAGATCCCTGGCATCGAACGGCTTGGCAATGAATCCACTGGCTCCAACTTCCAGGGTCCTCCTTTTCGATTCATCTACCGAGTACCCACTGGCTATAAGGACCCTCGCTTTGCGATCGATCTTGAGAATCGCATCCAAAACCTCCGAACCGCCCATACCCGGCATGTCCAGGTCAAGAACAATTAAGTCTATTTCATCGTTCTTTTCCCGGTAGATTTCCAGCGCCTCGTAGCCGTTTTTCGCTGTGAACACCTTATATCCGAGTGGCTTCAGAATCTCTGCAACTACGTTTCTTATCGATTCTTCATCATCCGCCAAGAGGACGACCTCCGTTCCGAATGCAGGCATCTCTCCCTTCGTCATTACCATGCCCAGATTGGATTCCTCTGGTACGGCTGGTAAGTAGATACTGAATGTGGTTCCCTGACCCGGTTCGCTGGAGCATGTAATGTGGCCGTCATGGCTCTTCACTATGCCGTACACGATGGAGAGCCCCAGACCGGTCCCCACTCCCATCTCCTTCGTAGTAAAAAACGGCTCGAAGATGTGATCCAACACCTCTTTCTCCATCCCGTGACCGGTATCGGAAATCTTCAGTATGACATATTCACCGGGTTTTGCTCCCACATTGGCGCGGCAGTAGTCCTGGTCCAGGGTACAATTCTGGGCTTCAATAATCAACTTTCCGCCTTTGGGCATGGCATGCTGGGCATTGATTGCAAGATTCATGAGCACTTGCTCCATCTGGATCGGATCGGCATTCACCACTGTCAGATCGTCAGCCAGAATGAGGTCGATCTCGATCGTCTTGAGAATCATCCTCCTCAATAGCGCCCCAAGATGCTGGAATTTTTGAGTCAGGTCAATCGAAACTTTCGTGCTCTCCGCCTGTCTGCTGAACGTAAGAAGCCCCTTGACCAGTTCGCCTCCGTCCTTCGCTGCCTTCCGTACAGCCTTCAGACTCCTGAGATCAGGTGATTCCTTGGCCTTCTGCATGATCAGCATATCAGTATAGCCCAGGACAATCTGGAGCAGGTTATTGAAGTCATGGGCAATGCCTCCGGCGAGCGTCCCGATTGCCTCCATTTTCTGAGCCTGAGCGAGTTGCCTCTCAAGCCCTTTCTGTACGGTCAGGTCTCGTGAGATGCCCCTGTATCCGGCTATGCTTCCGTCTTTCGCAAAACACACAGATGAGGTGAGCACGCAGTCAACTTCTGTTCCGTCTCTCTTTCGGAACTTGACTTCATAGTCTTTCACGAACCCTCTCTTCTCTATCTCCTTCTGGAATCTTGGACGGTCAGCCGGATCAAAGTACAATTCGCGAATGTCCTTGCCGACCATCTCCTCTCTTGTATAGCCAAAGAGTTCCCAGAAAGATGGGTTGGCATCCGTTATCTCTCCATTTCTTAGAACGGAGTACACCCCATCCATCGATTCTTCAAAAAGAGTGCGGTATTGTTGCTCGCTCTCCTCTAAGGCCACCTGCGCGCTCTTGCGATCTGTGACATCCTGGTTCGTTCCGGTCATGCGCAAAGGCTTCCCATCCATATCGTGTCCCACGATCTTTCCCCGACCCAAAATCCATCTCCATTCCCCAGACTTGCATCGAATCCTGTACTCAACCTCAAAAAGGGGAAAGCGTCCCTCAAGATGACCATTAAGAACCTCCGAAACCTTGGGCCAATCTTCCGGGTGGACCCGGCTCTTCCATGTACGGAGGTCAGGCTCCACCTCGTCGGATGAATAGCCCAGCATCCCAGGCGCTCGTTCGTTGCAGACGGCTCGGCCAGTCTTCAGATTCCAGTCCCATAAGCCAAGGTCAGCCCCCCACAATGCGAGTTCAAGCCTCTGCTCACTTGCCTTGAGGGAATCTTCTGCCCGTTTTCTGTCTGATATGTCCGTAATGGCTGATATCGTTCCCCTCGATGGATCGGAAGGGTCCAAGAGGGTGATGCTAATATGGGCATCAAACAACGGGCCGTCTTTTCGTTTCAGAAGTGCGTCAGCTTCAGAGACCTGCCCGGGCTTCGGATACTCGTACAGTATCTTCCTGCCATGCTCATAACTCTCTTGGGACGGGTGCATAACGCTCGTGGATTGATCGAGGTATTCGTCATTGTGGGCAAAGCCGAACATCTTTGCCCATGCGTCGTTCGCCCACTTGATTCTTCTGTCCTGGGTAAATAGAATGCCTACTGGCGATGCAATCAAGACGCCTCTCAAGGTCTCTTCACGTTTTCGCAGTTCCTCAGTTGCCCGTGTCTGCTCGGTCACATCCCTGAACACGAGGACTACTCCCACTATCTCGCCGTTTTCAGCCCGAATCGGAGCGCCGCTGTCAGCGAGCACCCGCTCTGTGCCATAGCGACCAATGAGCACGGTGTGGTTGGCCAGTCCCACTATGTGTCCGTACTTGAGTACCTTCTGGACAGGATTTTCACATGGCTGGCGGGTTACCTCATTGATGATGGAGAACACGTCTGGCAGGGGTTTCCCAGCTGCCTCTCTTTGCGACCAACCGGTGAGTTGTTCCGCCGCTCCATTCAGGGACACCACATTGCCGTCCGTATCAGTGCTGATAACGCCATCGCCAATGGACCGCAGAGTCACGGCAAGACGTTCTTTTTCTTGTACAAGATCAGCCTCTGCCTGTCTTCGTCTGGTAATCTCTGCGGTCAGATCCGATGTTCGGGCATTGACCTGTCTCTCCAGTTCCTCGTGCCAGCCTTGAACCCTTTCCATCATTGAATTGAATGTTGCGGATAGAATCTCCACTTCTCGTGAGCCTTTCGCCTCGACCCTGGCACTGAGATCTCCGAATTCAACCTTTTGTGCAATCTGACTGAGGTTTTCGATCGGTCGAGAGATTCTACCTGCAATCACAACCGCCAGGACTCCTCCCGCGATAAGGCAAGCAAAACCGAGGAGCATGGAATGCAAAAACCTCTGCCATAGCTGACCAAGTACCTCTGCCCGGTCAACCTTTACAGCCATTCCCCAGTTCACACGCGGCATTATCTTGAGACTCCGAGTAGCAGCTAAAACCGGTACCCCTCGATAATCCTGACCAATAAAAAACCCTTCCTTTCCCTCGGCAGCAAGCAACGCTGCTCTGGTGTCGAGCCGTGTTTCCAGAACCCTGGGGATCGTCCCGTCTCGCAGAGGATGCTTCAGCGGCATGAGAATTTGGGCATTTTCGTTGAACAGCATTGCCCCGCCGCTTTCTCCCAAGCCCCCGCCTGTATAGAGCATAGGTTTGACAACGGCGTCCATGTCCACAAAGAGGACTACCACAGCCGGATTGCCATGACCGTCATGGTGCATCAATACAGAGAAGACAATGGAAGTTTTGCCGTTGGATCGGTCGGGTTCAATGGCGACCCACACGTCATCGGGCACAGTTTGGGCCTTGGGGAGGTACGGGTTTCCCGAGATATCATCGCCCACCTCCGTCTCCTCTGTGGAGGCAAGTATGAGACCTGCTTCCACGTCCGCAAGTTGAATCTTTTGATACACGCTATGGGTATTCTTAACTAACCGGAGCCTCTGAGTGACACGTTGATAGATTTCTTGCCCCAGCACCTCAGCCCTCAGTGCACCGCCTTTTTTTTCACTCTCCAGACTCTCTTGAATTTTCTTGCGAAGATCAGGGAGTGACGACGCGATGGACTGGTTGCGGGCAAGAGCCTCTGCATCGCCCTTGCGCTCTTCCAGCCAGAGGAGAAATCGGTCCTTTTTCAGGTCTGCGACAAGATTGAGATTCCGCATCGCCTCGGAGATATGGTCGCCGTAGGAGCCGGAATACGTCGTAAACGGTATCCCGAATGTTCTCACCAGGTTGATCACGAGAAAAGTCACGGCGACCAACAACCCGAAGCTGATAAGCATCCTTGCACGCAGAGTAAGAGGTCTTGAAAAAGGCAATCGGTCACTAGAAGCGGCAGAATTCCTGTCCATCAATGGACTCTCTCCTATGATCAGTCCCCACCAGTAGTCCGGTGGTGGGGAACTGGTGATTCGCCTTTGATCGTCGGCCCGTTCCTCGTCGTTTCTATGGGTAGTAAATTATGAAAAGGATTCAGCGCCCTCTAGAATTCCAGGGAAATTGTCGCTGAAAAGAAGTGCCTGATGGTCAGGGATAGTCAAAATTTACCCGCTTCGATGTTTTTCTATCAGGCTCAGACCGAGCCCAGGGGTGTAAAATCCGGCGAGTAGCGAGTCTTTCCAGCGATACCTCTTCCATCCATCTACAGTCCCCGGTGTGTGCTTACCGATAAAGCAGGACCTCTCCCGTAACTTGAGAAGTGGATCGTGAGACACAGGAACTGTATCCGTTTGCACGCATCACTCGCCGAAGCTGGTGATCCTGCCGCTTGCCCCCTGGTTAAGCAAGTCTCATGCCGTCCCACTCATCATGCCTTGATAGAAGTTACACGATGTTGCCACTTGTCGATCTTTTCTTGATACGACCCCTGCTCTTCTCTCCTGCAAAGCGTAGCCGTCACGGCAAAACACTCCCGGCCATTATTGGGATATGCTGGGCAGAGATTCTGCCGCCCACAAGCCAGTACTTCCCAACAATTCTTCCGCTACATGACGCCTTCTCTGAGATGAGGGTATGCATATAGTAAAATATATGAGACTATCAATCCTGTCAAGCAACTTCTTCATGGCGAAGGATATGCTCAGTGATTTGGGGACAAATGTCGCTCTGGCGCTCGTTTCGATGGGGCTGAAGCGGACTCATGGCGGCATCGAAGATGGAGTTTGCTGCTAATCTTGAACCGGACGTGAGAGAAAAGTTCTTAGGACTGCTCAAGGATTCTGAAAGTGTCCCTCATGACCAAGCACAGCCAAATTGATCGACTTCTATGGTTTCGCCTTCAAGTCAGGGCGGGAAGTGTCGTAAACTAACTTGATAGACCGTTACATCTTCACGGCTCACTCTCCCTCCCATCATCCTCCAGCGTCATGTCTTGGCCCACACTAAGGACAGCAATCCAGCCTCTCAATAAACTCGATTTTCACCGTGATCGAATTATTGCAAAACTAATAACAACTTCGTTTTCCCTGAATGTGGGGTGGGTAAAAGAAACACAAACCCCAATTAAGCCGGCCCCAAGAAGGAAAAGGAGTCCAAGATGAAGGCGATCGGAATTAGACTGGTTCTTTGTTTCATGGCGGTACCATTTGTAGCTGGTCCCCCCTATGCGTTTGCGTCGGATAAATCCCCAGCTTGTGTGGAAATGGTTGAGAAAGCCCAGACGTTCCTGC
>JACRDE010000544.1 GCA_016212935.1 Desulfomonile tiedjei
CGAGTTAGCCGGATTACTGGACGATCTGAAAGGTCTGTTCCAGATGAGGGAAATCTCCATGGAGACCAATCCCAACCATCTGACCGATGAAATTATGACCATACTGAAGCAGGGGGGAGTCAACCGGCTTTCCGTAGGGGTTCAAAGCTTTGACGACAGCCTGCTCAAGCAAATGGAGCGCTATCACAAGTACGGCAGCGGCGCAGAAATCAGGGACCGACTGGCGAAACTGATGGGCTGGTTCGACACACTGAATGTGGACATGATTTTCAATTTTCCCACCCAGACCATGTCCATGCTGGAAGGTGATCTTCAAATAATAAAAGAAATCCAAGCAGATCAGGTGACCTTTTATCCGCTGATGGTCTCCGAAATGACAAAAAGAGAGCTGTCACGGAGGTTCGGGCCCATCAGTTACAACCAGGAACGTCTTTTCTACGAAAAGATTGTGGAGATGCTGCGCGATGATTATTCTTGCGGCACCGCCTGGTGCTTCTCTCGAAAAAAGAGCATGATAGATGAATATATAGTAGACTACGATGAATATGTAGGCGCGGGGAGCGGCTCCTTCGGTTATGTAAACGGCGCGTGCGTCGCGAACACATTCTCTGTCCCTGATTACATGCGGCAAATCGAACAAGGAAAATTGCCGATCCTGGCGAAGAAGAACTTTTCAAAAAGGGAACAGATTCATTATGATTTCATGATGAAGCTGTTCGGAACCTCCTTGAATTTGGAGAAAGCCGAAAGGAAATTCAACGGACTATTCATGAGGACACTTTGGAAAGAGATCCCGCTTTTCAAGCTCGTCGGCGCACTAGTCCAGGAAAACGGGACCCTTAAGTTGACACCCAAAGGACAATACTTTTGGGTGATCATGATGCGGGAGTTCTTCACAGGGGTAAATAACTTCCGCGATATTTGCCGCGCGAGCATCAAAACCCCGAATGAATGTACGCAATAAAAAATTGCGGAGTATGATCGAATGCCCAAACCAACTTACGAGCAACTCGAACGCAGGGTCAAAGAACTCGAAAAAATCGCCGGCGACCTCATCGGCAAGGCGATGGATTACGAGCAAGACGACGGGTTCGAGCTTTCGATTCTATACAATATTTCCGAGGCGCTCACGACCACCAGAGAGCTTGACGAACTCCTGGCCATAGTGTGCGATGAGGTCCGAAAGGCGCTGCTGGCCGAGGGTGCAGGTGTCCTGCTCTACGACGAGACTCGCGGAGATCTCTACTGGAGGCAGGTGCGTGACGCAAGGCAAATACTGGCTGCGCAATCAAATGACCTCAGGCTGCCCATTGAAGGGAGCATAGCCGGATGGGTGTTCAAGAACAATCAGCCGGCTCGCGTCAATGACACGTCCAGGGATCCCCGATATTACCCGGAGATGACGAAGAAGAGCGGATTCGATATCCGCAAGGTGCTTCAGGTTCCGCTTAAGACGAGCAACAAGACCATCGGCGTACTGATGGTCATGAACAAGATCGGTGGCAACTTCACTCGACAGGACGAAGCCCTGGCTTCTTCCATGGCCGGGACCATAGCCCTCGCGATCGACAACGCCACGGTTTACAAGACCCTCAAGAAATCCAAAGACGACCTGGAGATGATATACAGAGCCAGCATGGCGCTTGCCACAACGATGGATCTGGATCACCTCCTTGCAGTCATAATAGAGGAACTCAGGACCGCTCTGAACACCCAGGCTGCCGGGCTTCTTCTGTACGACGAGCACAAGGGGGACCTGTACTGGCGGGAGGTGCAGGACGAAAACGGAACTATAAGTGCACAAAGCGCAGATCTCAGGCTGCCTCTCGACCGAAGCATCAGCGGCCAGGTTTTTCAGACCGGTGAACCCGCTTTGTTGAACGATCCGGCGCACAATCCGAATTTCTTCAGGCCATTTGAAGAGCGGTCCGGGTTCCATATCCGGAATGAGATCATAGTGCCGCTTCACACCCGTGAAAAGACCATCGGCGTCCTGGTGGTGATTAATAAAAGAGAAGGAAATTTCACGGAAGAGGATGTACACATTCTATCTTCGCTTGCGGGTGTTGTTGCGCTTGCTGTTGAGAACGCGACATTCTTTGAGGAACTGCTTAGCTCATACCGCGACTTGGAGAACCTCAACAGGGTTAAGTCCAAAATACTGAATCACCTCTCCCATGAATTGAGGACTCCCCTCGCAATAATCCGTGGCACCCTGGCCACTATGTGGAAGCGGCTCAGAGACATGGGGTTGAAGGATTTCGACCGGTCAATCGAACGAATGAATCGCCACGTCCAAAGCCTCAACCGATTGGAAGCCCAAGTGGAAAGCATCATGATGACCGGCTACACCTGGGAGCGAAGGTGGATCACGGACTTTCTGCAAAAGGCACTCGATCTGATGGAGGTGCAGACAGAATGGACCCCCCAGATAAGACAGGCCACGTCTGTTATTCATCAGTGGCTGGAAAAAACGTTCCCCACGAGACGTGACGAACTGGAACGCATAAACGTCAGAGAATTTGGGGTGTCGGTATTCGAGTTCGTCAGAACAAAGGCGGAGGAGCAGAAACGCTTTTTGAACCTGGACTTCAATCTCGAAGACGGCGAACTGCTCATACCTGGTCATGTGCTTCGCGCTATTATGGAAGGTCTCATCAGGAACGCTGTGGAAGCCACTCCCGATCATGGAACGGTGTACGTGACCGGGCACACGAGAGGCGAGCGATACATCTTTACAGTCAAAGACACGGGCATAGGAATTCCTGACAAAGACAAGGAGCTCATTTTTGAGGGCTTCTACCCTGTTCAGGATACTGAGAATTACTCGAGCGGCCGTCCGTACTCGTTCAATGCCGGCGGTAAGGGGATCGACCTTCTGAGGATCAGGATGTTTTCAGAGCTTTACGGATTCAAGCTCTCCTTCACGAGTCAGAGATGCCCGCATCTCAAGAATCAAGATGAGGGCTTGCCAGGAAACGTGGAACTCTGCGTTCATTGCAGTACCATGGAAGATTGCGCCAATAACGGCGGCTCGGAGTTTACGGTGGATTTCCCGCTCGCAGACTCAAAGGCGATGCTAAGGCTCAAGGAAGAGGAAGCAGCTTAGTGAGTGCTTCATACTGATACGCATTCAAAGAAGTAAGATTGGGGAGACCCTCTTTAGTAAAGAGTTTCCCCCCAAACCCCCTTCCAGAAACTTCTATCATTTACCGGAACCCCAAATTTCCTTTCAGGAAATGGGGGTTCCGGCGAGTGCTAAAAGTTCTTGAGGTGGGGTTCGGGGAGGAACTTCTTACAAGAAGTGCCTCCCCGATTTTACATATTTGAAAGCGAAACGGTATCAGCTCCGGTTCCTATCGCCAGGCCTAGGGAATGGCAGAAGTACGCTGCGGCCATGCAACCGCTTCTATAGACTCATGTTCCGAAGTCTATTGAGGCGACCCTGGGTGTTCGTTGCAGATTCGTCGGAATTGGACACAATTGCCAATCGCTCAATGAGTGAAAGTGGCGGGCAAGATACTCGCAGCCATTGCACAGGAAATAGGATCGGCAGATTGCCGCTCATTTCCCATTAGTTTTACCTGTCCGAATGTATAGCGCTTGGAAAGGATTTGAAGATGTATTTACCTGAGATTTTTAAGACATTCCTGGAAAAACATAAGGACATAGCTGACGCCTATCAGCAGGCCGGCGATCTTTGTTCCAAAGCCGGCCCAATTGATTCGAAAACTCAACATCTTATTCAGCTGGGGGTCGCTGTCGGTATAGGTTCCAAGGGAGGGGTTCGCTCCCACGCGAGACGAGCACTGGAGGCCGGGGCTACCGAAGAGGAAGTGACGCAGGCCGTATTAATGTCCGGAAGCATAGTCGGCTTTCCGGCTATGATAGCGGCTTTCGGATGGGTGCATGAAGTGCTTGCCGCAAGGTAACCAGGTTCAATAGAGAGTTACAGAAGCAAGCCTCTCAGGTCGGCATGTCAAACATGCCCGGTGAGGATATATTATGGACGCTCAGAGTGTGTCGGCAGTTGTTGCACAATTGACAACTCCGCTAATGGCTGATGCATGCCTACGCTTGGGAGTGGCTGTTCGGCTCGCTCCTCCCGGGATTCGTCCGGTCAAACCGGGAATGCTCGTGACCGGCAGAGCGCTTCCTGTGCGGCACTACGGAAGTGTAGACGTTTTCCTGGAGGCGTTTGAGAACTCACAACAAGGCGACGTGCTGGTCATCGACAATGAGGGGAGACTCGATGAAGGCTGCATCGGGGACCTTACAGTCCTGGAAGCCAAGTCCGCTGGTCTCGCAGGAATGGTCGTATGGGGTTGCCACCGTGATACTGCCGAAATTTTAGACATCGGTTTTTCCGTTTTTACGTACGGTTCATGGTCGGCCGGTCCTCTAAGACTGGATCACCGGCAAGCAGGCGCCCTGGAGTCCGCACATTTCGGGAATCACCTAATCACGAAAGGCGATTTTTTATTCGGGGACGACGACGGTGTCTTATTTGTCCCTTTGGATCAAATCGAGCAAATTGTCGCGACCGCTCTTAGCATTCAGGAGAGAGAGCGGCAACAGGCGGCAAAGATAAGGGCAGGCACAAGTCTGCGCGAACAGTTGCAGTTCGCGGATTATCTTGCCAAACGAGAAGCCGATCCCTCCTATTCTTTCCGTAAACACCTGCGATCTGTGGGCGGCGCAATTGAGGAGTAATACTCGTTGGCATTCCAACGAGGAATGGTTTTTTGGGGGAGTTTTCTTCACTAAAAAAAGAATCCCCCAATCTTGGTGATTAGAAAGCAAATTCCTATGAAAACTACCTGATGGGGACCGGCATCTTGCCGGCCGCTGTTGCTTATGGTCCTACTGTCATTGGCGACGAACCGGCATCATTTGGTCATACGAGAGGCTGCAGAAAGTCCCTTGTAATATCATTTCGCTTCCAAATATGTAAAATCGGGGAGGCACTTCTTGTAAGAAGTGCCTCCCCGAACCCCACCTCAAGAACTTTTAGCACTTGCCGGAACCCCAAATTTCCTTTCAGGAAATGAGGGTTCCGGCAAATGATAGAAGTTTCTGGAAGGGGGTTTGGGGGGAAACTCTTTACTAAAGAGGGTCCCCCCAATCTTACTTCTTTGAATGCGCATTAGTTTAAGATGATTGACCAGACGTCCCTCGCACCGTTTCGCGTCCCACGATTTTTTCAGGTCAGCAGCCCTTCCACGTGGGTTTTCGTTTTTCCAGGAATGCTTTAATTCCTTCCTGTGCGTCCTCAGCCATAAGGTTTAGGGTAATTACGTTGTTGGCGTATTCGTATGCCCGTGGCTCGTCCAGTTCGATCTGACTGTAAAAGGCATGTTTTCCCAACTGAAGCACCAGCGAACTGGCCTCAGCTATCGTTGCCGCCATTTCCATGGTGGCGCTCTCCAGTTCAGCTTCAGGAACAACCCTGTTCACGAGGCCGTAACGTTCCGCCTCCTCGGCTGAAAACAAGCGCCCTGTCAGGAGCATCTCCAGGGCGCGCTTGCGGCCAATGGCGCGGGACAGGGCAACCATAGGGGTCGTGCAAAAAAGTCCTATTCTCACGCCCGGAGTGCCGAATTTTGCAGTCTCGTCTGCGATGGCAAGGTCGCAGGTGGCAGCTAGCTGACACCCCGCTGCTGTAGCTACACCATGAACTTGAGCGATTGTTGTCTGCGGAATCTTGTGAACGAGCTGCATCATCTTGGAGCATTGCTCGAATATGAACTTGTATTCGGATCGTGACCCATCGACCATTTCGGATAAGTTATGACCCGAACAGAAGTGTTTCCCGCTGGTTTTAAAAACGATTACCTTCAGTGTATTGTCTGACCCGAAGTGCTCCAGAGCGGATATAATTTCTTTGATCATGTTTTTCGAGAGAGCATTCACGGTTTTCGGGGAATTCAGGGTAAGCAATCCTATGGGACCTCTGGTTTCCACCAGAATGTTCTGATACTCCATGATTAAGCCTCCGCTATTCGTGTAGGGATTGGGGAGCACAGGGCTAAATGCTCCTGTGGATTCAATCTATAACCCATTGTCCACGCTGCTGTCTACAGTCTGGGGGCCGGAAGTTGACAAAGCGTTTCGGTTTGTACAATCATGCGAGTGCTCTAAGTTCTTCAGGATGCTGCTCCATGACTAATTCGCGATATCTGTGCTCCTTGGTCGTACTAGTGATCGCCGGCGTGATTGCGTCTGAGTGCTGGGCTCAGACTCCCGCGGCCGCTAATTTGGGTCAATCTGCCCGAGCTCACCTTCAGCAAGGAAAGACTCAATTGGAACAAAAACGCTATGCTGCTGCGGTGAGGTCGTTCTCGGCAGCAATTCGGAGAGAACCCCAAAACTCCGAAGCCTACCTGTTGAGAGGAAAAGCCTATGGACTCTTGGGCATGCCTCAAGCCGCAGTGAGAGACTTGAACCGACACATAGAGCTGAATCCGTCGGACCCGGCCGGATACATTCAGCGAGGCGACGTCCACAATTTCAACTCCGATTACGAGTCTGCGCTCAGCGATTACAACATCGCTCTCAAGCTGTCGCCCACATCCGTCTCTGCGCATCTCGGCAGAGGTCTTGCCCACGTGGCACTGGAAAAGTTCACCGAGGCCATTAAGGACTATCAATGGGTATTAAGATCCAACCCACAGAATACTGAAGCGCTCGGCAACCTTGGGATTGCATGCATGCTAGCAGGAAGGCAGATGGAGGCAATGAGCTATTTTGAAAAGACCCTGGCTCTCGAAAAGGATCCCGAATGGCGGATGAGAATTGAAAAGTTTACCGAAAAAATGTTGCAAGACCCAAATTTGGCCAAAAAAACATCTCCGGCCACTCCTGTGAAACCGCCGGCAGGGCCGGTGAAGAATCTATGGTAGTCAGCATTGCCAGTTCCCGGTGAGAACGCAAATCATGAAAACTCCTAAAACCGCTTATGTCCTGCTGTGGTTTCCTATAGCCTCGGAGACCTTCATCTTTAAAGAAGTGATCAATCTTTGGCGCATGGGAGTGGACCTCAAGGTGTTCACCCTTTACGGTGAGCTGACGCGAAATCTCTCCGAAGAAATGCGCTCTGTCAGTAACAAGATGGAGCGGCTGGGAATTCCGTTCTTGAAAAATGCCTTTCAGGATGTGGCGTACTGGTGGAAACGAGATCGACGCCTGACAGCGGAACTCCTCAGGACGGTTCCGGTTCGTCGATGGAACGGGTTTGAAAAGGGCGGTGAGAATCTCTGGTCGTTCTTGTGCGGCTTCAGGCTGGCCAGACGCTTTCAGGAGGAAGGCATTGAGCATATACATGCGCCGTGGGCTAACGGCCCTGCCACAGCAGCCTGGATTGCGTCTCGTCTGACGGGAATTCCGTTCAGTTTCACCGCGCGTGCCTGGGACATTTATCCCCCTGACGGTGCTCTGAAAGAGAAAATCCGGGACGCCACGTTCATTAGAAGCGAGACCATGGCCAAAATAAGATACTTGGCAGCATTTTCCGGAATGGGTTCGGAAAAAATGCACCTAACTTACAACGGTGTCCCTCTTAAAACGGAAGGGGAAGCGCCGGTCAATATGGAACAGCCGTACAGGCTTTTGGCACTGGGAAGATTCGTGGGCAAAAAAGGTTACAATTTTCTGTTGCAGGCGTGCAAGATTCTCAAGGACTCCGGCATGGGATTTCATCTCACCCTCGCGGGCGCGGGACCAAGGGGAATGCAGCTGAAACGCCTGGCAGCCAAGCTTGGACTGGAAGACCGAGTGTCATTTCCGGGTTTCATGTCGTATGACAGGGTACCTGAGCTGTTCTATTCCTCGGATATCTTCCTGATGCCGAGCGTAATACACAAATCCGGCGACAGAGATGGAATACCCACCGTGATCATGGAGGCCCTCACGCACAGGGTTCCGGTAATCGCTACCGACGTCTCGGGAATAAGCGAACTCATAGAAAATGAGGTTACAGGGCTACTCATACCCGAAAAGAATCCCGAAGCAATCGCTCATGCGGTTGTCCGCATGACGACTGACCGGCAGGGCGCCATTGAAATGGCGGAGCGGGGAAGGGCCAAGGTCTTGAATCAATTCAACCCGGAAATCAACCACAAAAGAGTCCTGGAACTCTATCAGCGACTCATCCCTGCCAAGAACGGTTGATGCCAGTTCGCATTCAAACGAACAAGAATGGGGGGATCTTCTTTGTACCCTAATATGAGCGATTATTGGAAAGAGTTTTCGGGGAACCCTCCCAAAACACTCTAACATTATGGTGATATAGGTCAACCGGATACACTATTAGAGAGCCTCTCGGCGGCATAGAGGACAGGCTACCGTAGCCAGTATCATGACCCAACGGGTTAAGCCTAAAACAGCATTCCCTGCAGTGATCACCCCTTCTGAAAGAAGTGTCCAGCAAGTGACAAAACTAACAACCCAAATTGAGCGATTTTTTGGAGAAATTTGGGTTGTACAGGAGGCCTCCTCAGGGAGGCCCGTCCTTTGAACGCAAATCCGTATGAGAGGGATGGACGGGCGGTATGCCTCCTTCGCTGCGGCTGGCGCAATCTGCTTCGCTTCGGAGGCACATCGCCTGTTTTATGCAAACTTCAGCGAAATGGTATCACCTCACTCGCCATCCTCTGAATTGCACCGGCTTATTCGCGCCCAGATCCGGCGTCAGCTTCTTTATGGTGCCATCGCTCATTTGAACGATGATGCTGTTACCCTTGGAGTCTATAACTGGTCTACTGGGGACCCCGGAACCTAAGCTTACCTGGTAACCTACAGTATTCGTGGTACCCCCTGATGTGGTCGTCAAGGTCGTCGTCTCTTCCGAGGGGAAAGGATTGTAGTCCGAGGAGAACGGTTGACACATGTAGTTAAACACATACAGGTAGCCTTGTCCGGTGTACCCGCAAATGTCAAACGGCGGCACGAAGGTGGTCACGAAGACCAAGCCTGCGGTCACGAGAGGCTTACCCAAGACGCGTTCCCCCGGCTTGCCTGCGGCAGGCGCATCTGCGGAATCAATAGGAGAACCGCATCCATCACTGCCCGACTCGCAGGGATTGCGAAAATCATATATGCAGTCGTAGCAAGGAGTGCCTGTGCATGTTGTATTTGAGGACTCACAGCAATCCCCCTTATACAATCCCAACATGGCAGACGTGCCGTCCGTCACCTTCTCGCTGGTCGCCCAATTGCAGTTGCTGCTGAAACTGGTGATGCTGCTGGGCAATCCGCATTTCGTGACGATCTGGATCTTGAAGTTGGTGTTTCCAACGGAACTCCACGCATCAGTCGCGGAGGAACCAATGATGGGAAGGCCATGGGTTACGCCATTGGTCACCGTGGCAATCGGGTCCCTCAAGTTATACAGCGACATCTTGGCTGTGTCGGTCTTATCGTCATCTCCATAGACGACGTCGTCGTACTTCCCCGTGCCGAAGATCAATCTCAGGGCCGCATAGGCAGTACTGGATGCTGTCGAGGAAGCCTCTTCCAAGCTGGCAACCGGGGAAACGGTGATTGGCTGCAGGTTGGACCTGTAATAATCTGTGATTAGGTCTGACGAACTTATGGGTTTGGTGGGCCAGATATCCACCTCAACGCCGAAACTCGTGTTGCTCGATGACGCGTCAGGGAACGTCTCAGACAGGTTGAACTTTATTCCGTAGAAGTACCCGTTCAAATCGCCGACGTACACCCTGTCGATGAATCCGTCGTCACTCAGGACGTGGTTAGTTTGGTCCCACACATCCAACGCGAGAACATCGGACATGGCAAACGGAATGGTGTTGCTTCCCATCTGTCTGTTGGTAAAGGTTTTCACATTGTGGTTAAGGATTATCGGCCAGATGTATTCGAACAGATTGTACCCTGTTTCAATATCCAGCATCAACAAGTTCGGCCAGAACAATGCCATTTTGAACCGATCGTCAACAGTTGGCGTGGTGTCAAAGGTCCTGTCGTAGATATGTATGCCTCCGCCAATGAACACTACGGACCGGTTGTTATTATTGGTGTCCCATTTTACGGTGGTGGTTGGGAGATGAGTGTCCGAGTCCGGTTCCCCAACATAAAACTTCACAGAAGTGGGTACGTGAATGCGTCCCAGATATGGTTGCGACCATGCCATGGGCAAGGCCTTGATACTTTCATACGCGTCTTTGAAAGGAACATAAGCTTTGTACGTGGCAGAAGCGCACTTGGACGCGCAGTTCGCCTCACAATCTGCCTGGCAAGTGGCCTGGTCAGTGAGGCAAGTGGCCTTGCACGTTGTGGTGGAACAGGCGGAATAGCACGTGCTGTAAGTGCTTTTACAGCTGGTCGTGCAAGCGTTGCGGCACACCTGCATGCAGCTGTCTGTAGAAGCGGTCCCCTCTTCGGCAACTACCCGGTTTTTCAGCACCGAGTATTCCCAAAGTACTTTGGGCCCGGAGTTGGAGTCCGATGAAACCGGCACGGGATTGGTGACATCTATCGCGAAGTACACGTCGCCACCCCCGCGCTCGCCCCCGACGATGACACTGCGCCAACATCTTCCCTGAGAATCTGCACTGCTCCCGCAATAATCAGATTTTATGTAAAGCTCCCAGTACCTGGGCGCAAGATCGACCATGGCCCTGTGCACACATGGGCTGGTGCCTGTGCTGGAGCCGTACGCAGTGTCTTTCAATGCTTGCAGTTCGGTAAGGAGATTGCTGGGAATGTACGCCCACAACTCTTTGCCTATGCTGGAATCTTCGCTTGGATTCTGGGCCCATGTGCTCCCGTCGGTCGTCGTTCCCATTAGAAATGCGTGGAGCATTCCGTCATTCGCTCCTACGTAAACGACTTTTGAGCGTTTGGCCTGATCCCCAAGAAAAACCTGGTAACTCTTGACATCGGGGTCCCGTTTAGAGACTTTGCCCAATCTGGGGGGGCCTACCACGACCGGAGTGGAATACACAATATCGCCAAGAATCCATCCATTTCTATTTCTGTATGAGCTGACCGTGTTACCTCGTACCCAACTGATTATGTTGTCCCTTTCTGTGGTGGTGGTCACCCCGAGATCAGAAAGAGAGACATTCGCCGAATCGAGAGTCTTCTGCACATATTTGCTCACAGATGAATCATACAGCCATGTGTAGATCAGCCTTTCAGACGGTGATACCGGGGTCTGGGCTTTTAGTATTTCTCCGGAGTCCCAGCAATGTCGACTGGACGATGTTAGGCCCATACACAGTCCGGCGAGGTCGGGATCCGAAGTGTTGAGGAAACTCGACAGCTCGAAATCATACAAGGTCGACTCATCACTGGTGAACGGGAAATAGGCCTCCAGATGGCCTTTCCAGAGGAAATCTGTGGGGTTGTCGGGGTCTGCAGCCTGGAATACTCCCCTGATTATGACATCGTCACTCGAGGTCTCCTGGGAAACTGTCGCCACCGCACTGGCTGTCGCAGTCCCGGTGGTTACAGCTGACATAACCTTGGTGAGCGCTTCTTCGAGCTTTTTTCCATCGTCGGCCTGGTAGTAGTTGTCTGGCAGGCCTTTTGATTCGTTTGTGCCATCGCCATCGCGATCCCATGTGGAATTCCACTCTTTGCAACACGTGATGCAATAGCACGATGAGGAACATGATGAGGAGCAGTCCGAGTTGGACGGGTTACAGTTGCTGACAGGCCATGTAAAATTGAGACTGTTGCTGGGCAAGGCTGTTTGTGGATACGGATAACTCTTGCTGCTTCCGCAACCCGTAATGTGTTTGAATCCCCCGTACATGGCTACGGCCTTCATGGAATTGTACCCGGTTGTGCTCTGGGAAAAAGCCATGATCGAGTAGGTGTCCACGTGCAGATCGGATATGTCGGACCGAAAGGTGGTTGACGCGGGATTGTGCATCAATTGGGCCGGTTTTGCCGGATCCACGCTCCCGTTGTAATCTCCGTCGGACACGAGTACCACGTAACTCTTGCGGCAACTCACAGCCACAGCGTTACCAAGCGTGTTTTTGGTATAGTAAGGGTCCGCAGCGGTCGTCTTTATACTCGTACCGACAAAGCTGGAATTGTCCGCGTTGCCGTACGAGTTTGTCTGTGAGAAGTAATCGCTCGCCTCTTGAAGCGCCTCGCCGGTTGGGGTGCCGTTGTACGGATAGATGTTTGAAAAGTCTATCTTTGCACTGGAATTGGTTACCCCTTCAAACGCATTGATCAGCAGAGTCCTGTCGGTGTTGTCACAGCCAACGGCTATTTTTCCCACATAAGAGCTGTTGTAATATTCAAAGCCGAACCGGACATACGCGAAGGACTTTTGGATGACTCCGGCCCTGGAATCCTTGTTTCCGTCCGCGTCGGGTTCCAATCGGAGGCGCGCACGGCCGGAAGGAAATGCCCCTATTTTAGTGAGGGTTTGCCCGTTATGCGTATAGCCGGATATCGCATACGGTGTCAGGCTCACGTTGGACCAAAGGGTGTAAGCTTTCTGATAGGAAGTGGTTGTCTTTTGATCGTACGGTGTCGCGACCACATAGTAGGTTCCGGCAGCGAGGTCAGTATCTATGCTGGCAGTACTGCCCGAATTGGAGGCTGCAATGTACGACGACCCGCCCCAGTTGTTGGACGGTGCAGATGAGTACACCAACAGATAATCCTTGTTCGGCCACTCGCCGTCAAGGGTGATCTGAACTCTGGTTTTCTGTGTTAAGGTGAATGTCCACGCCTCAAAATATCTGCTGAGATTCTGGGGGCTTGTTGAACTCAACTGCCCGGTGTATTTGCCCTTTATCGTAACAAAAATGTCCCTGTGGTAGCTCGACGAGTCCTTGTAGTAACCACCGGACGTGTTGTAGTCGTTGGGATAGGTCGTGCTGGACTCAATAGTAGCGGGTCTGGCATAGAAATCAGCATAGAGGTGCGAGGCATCCTGGACTCGTCTCCTCGCGCCCTGCGGTCTCAAGTAACAGTAACTGTCTCCGTCGGGACATATTGATCGGCCACCGATCAGAGCTTTGAGCGCCGCGTCTATTCGGGAGGTAAGAGCGTAGTTCAGAACGTTTCCGCTTATTCCAGTCTGATTGCCTGAACTGTCAAGAAGAAACGTGCCGGTAATTCTCTTTACCACGCTTCCTGCGGTATCGGCCGTGCCGTTCCAGGACACGGAGTTCAGCGTCGTAGATGTAACGGTGAATGTGCTACCGCTGACGGCTGTCACGGTGAAAGCATTTCCGTTGAGCCCTGCGTGGCTCGTCAAGTCACAGAACGATACGAGGTCACCCGTAGCGAAAGAGTGACCTGACGCTGTGAAAGTTATCTTGCTCGTTCCTCCATCTACACTGTTCGTAACGCTGTACGTTGTAACGGGCTGGGTGGGGGCAAGCTTGAAATAGTCCAAGGTTGTGGAGCCGGTGGTAGGCACATAGACATAATACTTGTCCGATTCGAATGTTCCGTAATATGAATACGCGGGATCATAGGTCTTGTAGACGCTGGTAGAATAGCAGTCCGCTATCTTGTTTGTGAGGTAGCCACTCCACACATCCTCTGTATCAAAGTACGCGGGGAATTGCATGCTTCCGGAATAGTCCATAACGATGAACACGTTGGGTCTACTGGCGGACCCAACAACCGCCGGAACAGTGCACGGCGAATACGTGGCTGCCGCAGCCTCGTTTCCGAGCCATAACCCCATTGACGAGAAGAGAACCAGCACACCCAATGCACAGGCGTATTGGAGTCTTTTAGCGATCATTGGTCCCCTCCTTCTTCTGTAAAACCAGAATGGTGACGTTGCTCTTCTTCCGGCATACGTAAACTTTGTTTTTCGCTTTGATTTCACTGAGCAAAAGTGTCTGATTCTGGTAGTCCTTTATTGTCACCTTCATGCCGGTGAGATCCAACTTCCAGTTCTTCTCACCCGTCTTAAAAAGGGTTATGGAAGACTGGCCGACTTCGACCACCTCAACGGGGCCGTCCACGGCATACCCGTCCTTCAGCAACTCTTTTACTGTTCGGGCGACGAGATTCGTGCTCAGCTCATCCAGATTGCTGGTTGTCTGCCCGGAGCCGGATGTCGTTCCTGCCCCTTGAGACGAACCTGATGAAGCGGCCCATGCCAAGGAGCACAGTGCTCTCGGCATCCAGGCGCCCGAAAGGACTATGGACCCGACCATGATGCAGCGGATCAGATTTCTTCGACTACTTGTAGTCATAAACATTCCTCCGTAAACGACGGCGTGGCACTATTGATCGATCTGCCAACCAACTGCTCGAGCCATGAATCGGTGCGGCAACACTGCACGGGTTGACTGTTTTCTGCCGGAACCCGAAATCATCCGGATCTCAGGACGTGGTCCAAGAAAGCTGCAATTGAGGATTACCTCTTGCGAACACCGTTGCCGCAAACGCGACAACACAACTTCCATAGTCACACTTCTCCGGCAAACACGTGACTTCAAGCCATCATTCATGATATCGGTGGATATCCTAAGGTAAGCACAAGAAAGCGCCGATTCTTACCATGGAGCAACCCAATAGGTGGCCGAGCTTTTCTTTCAAACGCTTAGACTCAGGCGTGTCTCATCCGTTAAAAAAATTACCAAGCACCTTATGGAAAAAGCTTCTGTGCTCCGGGATGGGTATGCACGAAATTGGGGCTGGTAGACGGCTCATACCGATGCACAGAAGACTGAGGAGCGATCGAGGAAAACCTTCTTGACAAAGTAGAGTTCCTTGATTTTTCCGGTGTTTCATACGATTTCGCTTTCAAATATGTAAAATCGGGGCATGTGCGCTAACTTAAGGATGTTTTGCTCTTAATCCGTCATTCCGGCGAAGACCGGAATCCAGTCTTTTAAACAGATTCTGGACCCCGGCTTTCGCCGGGGTGACGGTGTTGCAGTTGGCTAAGTAGTTGAAATAACGCGAGCCAGTTCATCAAGTTAGCGCCTATGGGGTTTGGGGGAAAACTCTTTACTAAAGAGGGTCCCCCCAATCTTACTTCTTTGAATGCGCATCAGTATCACCGGCGTGCGCGTGCATGCATGACAGGAACGCGGCCTACCCGAGCGGCAGGGTATTCAGCGGATGCCTGACGCACAACATGTTGTGCGTCATAGTCAAGATACTGCTCCAAAACTTAGACTCTAAACCCTCCTTCGTCGCAGGTAAAACTCGCGATTTTCACTCTAATCAAGCCCCTGAGGAATTCGCCGACAGTGGCTTTCCCCCTGTTCCTTCACACTTCTCGGGCCTGAGTGGTGCGATTGAGAAAATTGGCATGAATTGGCCATTGGCCCCATTGTGTGGCGGAGCTGTCCAGGTCTGTGCGCAAAACTAACGCGACTGCTACATACAGGCCATTTTCTCTTGCGCTCGATACTACTTCTACTACAGGCCTGACTGACTCGGCATCTATCTTGCATGGTTATAGAGAGTGACGACACCGCGACACGTTTAAGTCAGGGCATTCGAACCTAAGGATGCACCTGCGAGATCCGCCTTTCCCATAGTTCAGTAACCGTCAGCATGCAAGCGGAGGTCAGCATGGTGGGTATCAAATCATACGGCGTATATGTGCCGTTTCACAGATTGGATCGAACAGAAATAGCCAAATTTTGGAGTGGTTATAGGGTTCCCGGTGAAAAGGCTGTGGCCAATTTTGATGAGGATTCGGTCACCATGGGGGTCGAGGCATGCAGGGATTGCTTGCTCGGCTTTGACATTAATGCAGTGAGAGGCCTCTGCTTCACTTCTACCACGTCCCCTTACGCGGAAAAACAATCTGCAGCCTTAATCGCCACAACACTGGATCTCAGCCGGACAACCCGCACAATCGACGTCTCAGGAAGCCTGCGTTCCGGAACCAGCGCCGTGAGAGTTGCTCTGGACGCTGTAAACGGAGGCGGTTCGGGCGACTTCCTCGTCTGTTCATCGGATCTGCGTCTCGGGCTCCCGAACGGGTCCAAGGAAATGGAGTTTGGGGATGGGGCTGCCGCTTTTCTCATAGGCGATTCTGACCCGATAGCATCGATTGATAATGCATATACCGTAAATAACGAACTGTACGACGTGTACAGACCGGTGACCGATCAATTTGTTCGCTCCTGGGAGGACCGATTCGTCCGGGAAATCGGTTTCATGAAAGTGGTCCCGGAAACGGTCCGCTCTGCCTTCAAGGAATTCGGTATGGGACCGGAGGATTTCACCAGAGCTGTAATTTCCGCACCTAACCCGAGTTATCTTGGCGGAGTCGCTGGCAAATTGGGGTTCGACCCCAAGAGTCAAGCCATCGACCCTCTGTGGGGCCTCGTAGGGAATCTCGGCGCCGCGCACCCTATGGTTCTGCTTGCAGCAGCATTGGAACAGAGCAAGCCCGGCGACAGGATTCTCTGGGTGTCCTACGGTGACGGCTGCGACGTATATGCCCTGACTGTCACGGAAAATATCCTCAGCGTGCAGGGGAAACGGAGCGTCGAGCGGATGCTGAATTCGAAATCCTCCACATCTTACCAGAAGTATCTCCGCTGGCGAGACCTGGTGAGTTTTGAACCGCCCAACAGGCCTAGAGAAGAGCCAGCCTCAGCGGTTGCCCTGCACAGGGATCGCAAATGCGGCTTAGCTCTTTTCGGATCAAAATGCACCGAGTGTGGGACGGTTCAATATCCCGTTCAGCGTGTTTGCATGGAATGCCGCTCAAAAGACAAATTCGATTACTATCCCTTCGCGGACAAGAAGGGCAAGATCGCTACGTTTTCGCACGACAGCCTCGCTGTGTCTCCGGATCCGCCAACGACCCTTGCGGCAGTGGATTTCGAGGAAGGCGGGAGGATTATGATGGATGTTACCGACAGGGATGTGTCTAAAATCGAAGTCGGAACGCCGGTGGAAATGACTTTCAGAAGATTCCGCCAGACCGGTGGAATAACAGTGTACTGGTGGAAGTCGCGACCTGTGAGGTAGTCCTGTCGTATTCGGACCAAAATCTTTTAGGGCCACGTTTGGAGGTCAATCCCATATGCAAAGCATAAAAGACAAAGTTGCCATAGTAGGAATGGGGTGCACGAAATTCGGTGAGAACTGGGGCATGAGCTTCGATGACATGGTAATTGACGCAGTCTACGAGGCGTACGAGGATGCAGGCATACCACCCGCAGATGTTCAAGCGGTGTGGATCGGTTCGTATTGGTCGAATCTGCCCGCTCCCAGTCAACCCCTCTCCACGACACTGAAATTGGACTACAAGCCGGTCACACGGTTGGAGAACATGTGCGCCACGGCTTCGGATGCATTCAGGAATGCTGCGTACGCCGTAGCTTCCGGCGCCTGCGACATTGCTTTGGCCATTGGAGCGGAAAAGCTGAAAGATTCAGGGTACAGCGGTCTGCCTACGGACGACATTGCAATGGGATTGGTTTCTACCGCTCCCAACACCTTCAGGAGCCGAAATTTCACCGCGCCCGGTCACTTTGCCATGATGGCGACCAGTTACTTCAACAAATACGGATTGACGCCAGAGGAAGGCCGGACCCTTCTCGCGAAAATAATGGTCAAGAACCACCACAATGGCACCATGTCTCCTAAGGCGCATTTCCGCCGCGAGATTACAGTCGAGCAGGTGCTAAAAGCCCCTGTAATCGCTTGGCCCTTGGGTTTACTCGACTGTTGCGGCGTAAGTGACGGCGCTGCAGCAGCAATCCTTGTCAGAAAGGACATGGCAAAGAACTTTAAGCCTGATCCCGTGTACGTCAAAGCTATGCAGATAGCTGTGGGTCCATCGGAAGGATACATGAATCCAAAACACGATTGGACCGGTGTGAAGGAGACTTATAGGGCAGGACAGGCAGCGTATGCGGAAGCAGGCGTAAATGATCCTCGCAAGGAAATCACCATGGCCGAAGTCCACGATTGCTTCTCCATCACGGAGGCCATCGTGTACGAGGACCTGCAATTCTCGCCCAGAGGTAGATTCAAGGACGACGTAGAGGCCGGAACATTTGAGCTGACCGGAGAACTCCCGATTAACATAGATGGTGGTCTGAAGTGCTTCGGACATCCCATCGGAGCAACGGGCCTGCGAATGATTTACGAGCTTTACAATCAGATCCTTGGGCGGGCAGGCCAAAGGCAGTTGAAAAACCCTGGACTCGGATTGGCGCACAACCTGGGGGGCACTCCCGGCGGCGCGACTATCTCGGTCACCATCGTGGGCCCCTAGGGGATTGCATTCAACAGGATGCTGTCTCCAAATTGAGAATCCGATAAATTCGCTACAGATCCCCGGCCCAGGGAATTCCTGTAGCTCCGTAGGCAATCCTGGCCAACCGGCCAACGTCAATTGCTCCACTCGAGCAGGTTTTCCGGCAGCAGCAAACATACAGGCAAGGCGTCACTATCACGAAGAGTCTCCCGCTGTCGGGTTTCCGACCGGGGGAGACCTTCAAAACACCAGGCTTGCTCTCGCGAACAGCAGCGCGAGTTGCACACATGAGAAGGAGGAGCGACAGTGACAGCACATGACAACCGGTTTTATGTCGACGAGTCCAAACCATGGTTCAAGCCCGAGGCCGGGTGGCCGAGTTATGTTCCCAAGAACACCTATTTTCCTAAGCTGAGCCTCTATCAGCTGCTTTCGGAAAGCGCAGCGGAGAATGCCGACAAGCCGGTGCTCTGGTTTCTGAACACATTCATGACATACAAGCAGCTCAAGGATCATGCGGATTGTTTCGCTTCGGGACTGAGCGGACTGGGGATCAGGAAAGGTGACGTTGTAGCCTTGGCCATGGCGAGCAGTTTCCAGTATCCCATAGCCTATTATGCCTGTACAAAGCTGGGGGCCATAGTTACCGGCATCAACCCGATCAGCAAGCCTGCAGAAATATTACACCAGCTGAAATCAACAGGAGCGAAGACTCTTATAGTGCTCGACGTAATTTACGAGCCGCTTTTCGGACGTCTGGCGGACACATACAAGTTCGATCGCATCATCGCTACCAACCTCGTAGATCTCGCGGATATGCCGCCTGAGCACAAAGAGATGGGAAAGAAGGCCGGCAAAATACCCTCAGGTCCAACACCTGATACAGCTATCCAGTTTCTTGACCTTTTGAAGGCTGATCCGTCTCCCGTTGCTGAAGACATCTCTACCGATGAAGTTGCAACCTACATAATGACAGGTGGCACCACCGGGATGCCCAAGGTAGCCATTCTCACCCATTTCAATTGTGTTTCGAGTGCCGTAAGTGTCGCGAGCTGGCTTTGGGAATCTCCCGGCGCCTGCCTGATCGGAGTTTTGCCTCTGTTCCACGTCTTCGGTATGGCTTGCTTGCATACCATAGTCCAGAACGGCGGCTACATGCTTTTGTTTCCCCAGCCGCCGCAGACAGAGGACATGGTCAAGACAATATGTCATGTCGGCAGAGACAATCACACATTCTATCCGGGTGCAGAGGTGCTGTTTCAGCAACTGGCATATTTTGGGGACATTGACAAGTACCCACTTAACACAAAGCTCACCAGATGCCTGAGCAGCGCAGGACCGCTCCACAAATTCGTGAAGGACCGGTTCGAACAGAGTGTGCCGGGGGTAGTTTTGAGAGAAGGCTTCGGGTTGTCCGAAGGCAGTTCAGGGGTCGCCATAGGGCCTTATGACAAGGATTTCGTCCAAGGGAGCATCGGACTGCCGATAACCGGCGTTGAATGGAAGATCATGGACATGGACTCTGGAAACGCCGAGCTTCCTCCCGGTGAAACCGGAGAACTGGTCCTGGCCGGCCCCATGGTGATGAAAGGATACTTGAACAACCCTGAGGAGACTCAGCTTACCCTTCGGGAAAAGGACGGCAAGACCTGGTTGTACACAGGTGACCTTGGCTACATGGACGAGCACGGACGTGTATTCCTGAATGATCGCAAGAAAGAGCTCATCAAAGTGAAGGGTTATTCAGTATTTCCTACTGAAGTCGAGGGATTGCTCGGGACACATGACGCTGTTTTTGAATCGGCAGTAGCTGGCTTACCTGATAGCTTGACGGGCGAAGCCGTCAAAGTGTGGGTCGTGCTCAAGGAGGAGTGGAAATCCCGGATAACGGAAGAAGAACTCCGATCGTGGTGCAAAGAGAATATGAGCTCCTACAAAGTTCCAAAGCACATTGAATTCATAGATGCGATTCCAAAGACCCTTGTCGGAAAAGTCATGAGACGCGACCTGAAGGAGGCTGATCCCATTTACAAGGATTATCACAAGACCTGATCACCGGATCCTGCGAAATTGATTCCCTGTTCAGGATCGGGAAGATCGGCGTATAACCGTTGTCGAAAAAATGCCCTGAATTCAGTAGGCGTAATATGTGAAAGATCCTCCGTAACCCACCTTTAACAAAGGGACTGGGGGATTCTTGATTCGGACAAAACGTTTGGCACACACTCTAACAAACGAGAATTCAGGACGAGTCATAAGCCAACCGTTTTTGTCGTTATCCGTCCTGAGGTGAACAGCAGAAGCGGACATGATTGGCCGGAAGGTCGATATGTCCGCTGCTCTCTTGGTGACCGTGCAGAGACTGTCGGCAACCGCCGTCTTCCGTGCACATAAGGTCGAAAGGCCTTCGTACGCCGGACGAGGAGCATTTCGGTGTCGGAACAAACCTTCGAAGTCATTGTGATCGGGTCCGGTATTGGTGGAATGTGTGCCGCCGCCCTCCTTGCCCGTCAGGGATACAGAGTGCTGGTGGTGGAAAGCCTTCCGAGGCTCGGCGGGAGATGCTCCACCCTGGTTTACAGAGGCTTCAGGTGCCCCACTGGCGCGATCGGGATCGAAATAGGCGGAGTGATCCAGGACGTTTTCCGCGCTGTAGGGTCTGAATTAGACGTTCGTCCCGCGGGCCCTCCCCACTACATCATAGACGGAAAAATATGCCACGTCCCTGAGAAAGGCGGCTTTAGGAGCTTGATCTCAGCAGCCACCGATGACCGCGCCGAAGTGGAAAGAGTGCTTGGCGCCATCTCGGAAGCGTTGCGTTCGACCGAATCGCTAAGGCCCCTGACCCTCAAGGAGTGGATAAGTCAGCATACCAGCAATGAGTCGGTCTTCGGGATCTTTCACGCAATGGTTTCCGCTACCATGGCGGCGACTTTGGACGAAGTTTCCGCACACGAGTACTTCGTTTACCTGAAGAAATTGAAAGGCTTCCGAGATTGGGGCTTCTGCCCGCAAGGGAGCATAGCACTTCCTGAAGCACTTGCTCGTGTCGTTCTCAGCTGGGGAGGACAGGTGTGGACCCGTTCACTGGCGACTCGGATACTCTCGGAGAACGGGGTCGCCCAAGGAGTAGTCATAGAAAAAGACGGAGAAGAGATCAGAGTCCCCTCATCCGTCGTCATCAGCAATTGCGGGCCGAAGAAAACAGCTCAGATGGCAGGCCCAGACAACATGGGTGCGGCATACATGCGGGCCATGGAACGAACCCTGAGACCTGCCGCCTTGCTCATAATTCAGATTGCATCCGATGTACCGCTCCTGGAGACATCGTATCTGCTTGTAACGAAGTCCCGCAGGATAAATACCGTTATACAACCCACTACCGTGTGCCCGGAACTCGCACCACCGGGGAAACATCTGATTCTCGCCGGTGGCGGGCCGCCCACTTCGACAGGACCGATGAACTGGCAGGAAGAGATAACGTTCTGTATGGAGGACCTCAGAGATCTCTTCCCTGGTTTCTCTGAAAATACGGAAGTCTTGCTCACAGGTGTCTTTCATGGCGACTTGCCGGGAATGCACAGCCTCCCCGGACGTGACATGCCCTGGGAGACCCCAATCACCAATCTTTACAACGTCGGAGACGGAGTCAAGGAATCCGGCCTGGTGTGTTTGCCCGCGGCGGCCAACAGCGGCCTCCTAGTAGCGAAAGATGTGCAGACGCGCCTTGCCGCTCGCGGATGAAAAGAAAGGCAGCGGTCGCAGCTTGATGCGGCCTCGACCGCCGAGCTGAAATTCGAACCTCCATTCCAAGCGGTTTTTGCACAGGATGAAACGCCAATGACTGAAGATGAATCGATGAAGGTTGTTCAGCCAAGGAGGGACTATTTGCATGAGCTGAACACCGAGGTTCGGTCCATTAGCGGCGGTTACAATCTTGAAGAGGAAGGCAGGATCGAGATCCGGGAACGCGAGGTTTTGTATGCCGTCGGAAACGCAATAGTAGATTCTGCATGCTGTGGGGCTTATGGGTGCCATTTCGCTGTGGTCCCCGGCTATGTGCTCAAATGGAAATACAAAAGAAGCGCTGACGGAGTTTTCATCTCAGCGGTCGAGCCCATAACCGATCATCTCGTGAAAAAGCAGATCGAGAACACTCTGCAAGACCTGGAAGGCGTGACACAGGTGGTTTTCTGGTAGGAAAAGGGCCGCACATCCCAACGCAAAGAAATAGTATTGCAGCTCTTTGTGCAGAGGCGTGGTCAGTCCAGGCTTCAAGGAATTGTACAGGAGGACTAAAACGTGAAGTCGAAAAGCCAGTTCCATGTAGACGAGTCGAAGCCGTGGTTTCAGCCCGAAGCCGGTTGGCCTTGTCAGGTACCCAGGAATATAGAGTTCCCTCGCATAAGCCTGTACGAGATGTTTTGCCAGGCGGTAGAAAAGTACCGAGACCTCCCGGCAATATGGTTCCTGAAGCAGTTTATGACATACGGGGAGCTTGCAGCGTACGTCGATCGTCTTGCCACAGGCCTGCATCGAACGGGCTTGAAAAAAGGCGATGTTGTAGCCATAGCACTCCCAAACTGTTGTCAATACGTCATATCTTACTATGCCTGTGCGAAGCTTGGGCTCATTCCGGTACCAGTCAACCCCACGTACAAACCTGCAGAAGTTCTCCACGAGCTAAAACTCGTTGGTGCGGGGACGGTCATTATTCTGGATGTGCTCTACGAGCCGCTTCTCGCTTCAATTGAGTCTGAACATCATATTGACCGCCTTATAGTGACAAACATAGTTGATATGTTGAAACTCTCTTCCTTCAAGAAATGGCTGGGAAAGAAACTCAAGAAAATCCCCACCGGCAAAGTTCCGAAGCAAGCGGTATCCTTTCTGGGCCTTCTCGATACCAAGCCGCTACAGGTAAACGTGAACGTTGGGCCAGACGACATTGCCACTTACATAATGACCGGAGGAACAACAGGAATTCCTAAAGCCACTGTTTTGACCAATTTCAACTGCGTGTCGAACGCGATACAGGTCAGCCACTGGTTGTGGTCGAAGGAGCCCGGTGCCTGCATGGTGGGGATATTGCCGCTTTTCCACTCTTTCGGAATGACCTCGGTCATGAACTGCGTCCTGCACAGCGGAATGTTCATGATGCTCTTCCCAAAGCCTCCTGACACGGAAGAGACAATCAAGACTATCTGCGAGATTGGTCCTGACAACCAGACCTATTACCCGGGCGCTGAGGTACTTTTTCAAAGGATCGCAGATTATCCTGAAATCTCTAAATATCCCATTGCAAAAAAGCTGCGCGGATGTATTTCAGGCGCGGGACCATTGCATAAGAACGTCAAAGATCGTTTTCAAGAAGCCACCGGAGTCTTGCTGGTCGAGGGATACGGCCTATCCGAGGCCTCTCCTGTAGTTGCAGGAGGAGCCCTCGGAGGTGGCGACACCACCGGGACGATAGGTTTTCCTCTGCCAGGCATCGAATGGAAAATTATGGATATGGAGACAGGCACCAGGGAGCTCCCGGTCGGAGAAAGCGGGGAACTCACAGTGACCGGGCCGACCGTCATGCAAGGCTATCTTGGCAATCCCACTGAGACTGAGGCTGCCATAATGGAGATTGACGGAAAACGATGGCTCTACACGGGCGATATAGGCTTCATGGATGAACACGGCCGGGTGACGCTGAATGACAGAAAAAAACAGCTCATCAAAGTCAAAGGCTATTCGGTGTTTCCCACTGAAGTGGAGCAGTTGCTGGGGAGCCACGACTGTATTCATGATGTCGCGGTGGCAGGCCTGCCGGACAAAGAGACCGGGGAAGCAGTGAAAGCGTGGGTGGTGGTCAAAAAGGGCTGGGAAGGCAGGATCACGGAGGAAGAACTCAAGCAATGGGCCAAGACCAATATCACACATTACAAAGTGCCTAAGCACATAGATTTCATTCAGGAGATACCTAAATCTATAGTGGGAAAAGTGCTGCGACGCGAGTTGCAGGAATCTGACCCGATTTACAAAGCGTTTTATGGCGATTCCCAGGCAAAAGAGTAGCAAAACCGGGAAACCTCGTTCCGAAAAAACGTTCGCTCACAGTTGAGCGCAATCAAGGAGACGTACATATGAAAGAAGTAGTAATCGCAGGGTACTTGAGAACAGCGCAGACTCGGTCACGGCCTAGCGACCCTGCAAGAGACTGGTTTGGTAAGTTGAGGGCGGATGACCTGCTGGGAAGACTCGTACCGGAACTTATAAAGAGGACGGAAGTGGAGCCTGAGGAGATAGACGATTTTGTCGTTGCATGCGCCACTGGCGTGGGAGAGCAATGGACCTATGGAGGGCG
>JACRDE010000548.1 GCA_016212935.1 Desulfomonile tiedjei
AGTATGTAGCTGTAAGCCCTCACCATTACGCCAAAATTTCCCCAAAATGCGTGCAGACTTCCGATGGACTGAGGAAATTTGTCTGACAGGAGATACTTTTCCTGTTCCCTGACTATCCTCGGAACAGGGAGGAACGGTTCCAGTCGCTTTGTCACGCACACCGGACCGGAACCCGGGCCGCCGCTTCCGTGTGGGGTGGAAAAGGTCTTGTGAAGATTGAGATGCTGGATATCAATCCCCATGTCCGCAGCATTCACAATTCCCATGACAGCGTTCATGTTCGCGCCGTCACAATATACAAGCCCGTCGTTCTCGTGAATCATTTCAGCTATCTGCTTTATGTTTTCTTCAAACAGGCCCAGAGTGTTGGGGTTTGTTATCATTATCCCGGCAACATCGTCATCCATGACTTTTGCGATTGCTTCAAGCGAGAGTATCCCCAGCTCGCTGGACCTCACATTCACCGGTTGAAACCCGCACAGCGCCGCGCTGGCAGGGTTGGTACCGTGGGCCGTATCCGGGACGATGATTTTGCTCCGTTTGGAGCCTCTACTCTTGTGGTACGCGGAAATGATCAGCATTCCGGCAAGCTCTCCCTGGGCCCCAGCGGCAGGCTGCACTGATACCGCGTCCATACCGGTGATTTCGGCAAGGAAAGACTCAAGGTCGTGCACCAGCCTGAGAGCCCCCTGGGACGATTGCGATGGAAGCAGAGGATGCGCGGCGGCAAATCCCGGACTATTCGCTTGTTTGTCATTGGTTTTGGGATTGTACTTCATGGTGCACGAGCCCAGCGGGTACATTCCGCTGTCTACTCCGAAATTCCACTGTGACAGCCTGGTGTAATGCCGCACGACATCGACCTCGGATAGATCCGGAAATTCCAGTGGCTCGGCCATGAGTTTTTCGTCCAGCGGGGCAGGCTCGACATCCAGCCTTGGCAGGCTCATGCCGCTTCTGCCCCTCCTGCCCTTCTCCCACAGGAGCGGTTCATTGAATATGAGTCCGGTGCACCCAGGAAATTCCTTCATGTTCCTAACTCCCTCACGAGAGCATCCATTTCAGTCCTGGTTCTGGCTTCAGTCACGCACAGGAGATAGTGATTTGCCAGCTCGGGATAATATGGGGTCAGAGAAAGACCCGCAACTATTCCTTTTTCCAGCAACCGCTCGCGGGTGGATGCGAACCCGACCGGGAATTCCACCACGAATTCGTTGAAATTCGGCGCAGAAAATGGAAGCCTGAAACCGGCTTTCTTGAGCTCGCGTTTGAGGTATTCGGACTTGTCATAGTTGAGCCTGGCCAGCTCTCGAAGGCCGGTACCTCCCAAAGAAGCCATGTACATCACCGCAGCCAGGGCGCAGAGACTGCCGTTGGTGCAAATGTTCGAGGTGGCCTTTTCCCGCCGGATGTGCTGTTCGCGGGTGGCAAGGGTCAAGACGAAGCCCCTTTTCCCGTCCATGTCCTTTCCCATACCCACCAGCCGGCCCGGCATGGAGCGGACGTATTTCATTTTGCTCGCGAACATCCCTAGCCCCGGACCTCCGAAAGATTGGGGTATACCGAAACTCTGGCCTTCACCACATGCGATGTCCGCGGCCAGGCTACCAGGATTCTTCAGCAGCCCGTAAGCCAGCGGTTCCGAGAATGCAACCACTGACAGCGCACCTTTTTCGTGGGCCGTTACTGCCACATGCTCCAAATCCTCGATGCATCCGAAAAAATTTGGAGACTGAACAGCTACCGCAGCCAAGTCTTGGATTTGCTTCAAACTCGAGAGATCGGTGCTCCCGTCCTCCGAGTAAGGGAGTTCCACCACCTCGTAACCGGTGGAAGACAAATACGTCTGCGCCACTCGCCTGTACAGAGGATGAACCAGCTTGGATACCGCGATCTTGCTTCGCCGGGTCACGCGTACTGCCATGAGAAGCGCTTCGGCAAACGCCGAACCGCCGTCATAGAGCGAGGCATTCGCGGTTTCCATTCCCAGCAAGCGTGCGACCAGAGTCTGGTACTCGTAAATGGCCTGGAGCGTCCCCTGACTTACTTCCGGCTGATAGGGCGTGTACGCGGTGACGAACTCGGACCTTGCAAGCAACTGGCGGATCGACTCAGGGATGAAATGCTCGTAACTGCCAGCACCCATAAAAACCTTGTATTTTGGAGATACTGCCATTGAGCCCGAAAGATCGGCCATATGTTCGTTCAGTTCCCATTCGGTCATCGGCTCCGGCAAATTCAGACTCGTAGCTCGGCGGCAATCGGGCGGGATCGTGACATAGAGATCTTCCAAATCTTTAGCCCCTATGGCTTTCAGCATCTCAGCGACATCTTCATCCGTATGAGGCAAATAGCGCATCTATTCAAGCCCTCCGAGCATTTCCCTGTAAGCTTCCGCTGTGAGGAGGGCGTCGATTTCTTCATAGTTTTCCGGTTTTAGCTCTAGTAGCCAACCGTCCCCGTACGGGTCGGAGTTCACCAGACCTGGAGAATCCAGCAAAGCACCGTTCACAGCCAGTATCTCTCCGCTGACCGGCATAAAAATATCTGAAACCGCCTTGGTAGATTCCAGGGTTCCGCACTGTTCTCCCTTTTGAAAAACATCACCCACCTGGGGTAATTCAATGAACGTCAGGTCTCCGAGATGATCCTGAGCATAGTCGGTGATCCCTACTATTACTGTGTCGCCTGCAATTCTCGCCCATTCGTGGGTTTCCACGTATCGGAAATTCTCCGGAAGATTCACTTCGTCGATTTCTTTCACTACTCCACCTCCGTCTCATACCGGTTTGTATTCAACGATAACGAATCGGATAAGGACTGCCTCCGGCTAGATGGGGACCGGCAAGATGCCGGCCCTACTGCGACGTCTTCACGTTTCGTTGTGGCGTCCATCGCCATATGAGTTGGTATCATACATCATTTCATCAATGAGGCGGCGGGCGGTGCGATGGGGACGAATGTCATCCACTATCACCACTCTTATTTTCCGCCTGTTGTCACTCAATTCCACCTCTTGACCCTGCGAGAGCCTGGATTTTACTCTCACGAAGCCACAGCATAAGCCTCTGGGTTGGAATCCTTCGGGCTTGTCTGGACTTGCAATGCTGTAAATGCGGTCACCCACGCGACCTATAGCCATATCAGCCACGCAGGTCAAAACAACCCCGATCTGCTCGCCGTCGGAATCCAGCACCACTGCAGGATCATGAACAGACACCTTTCTGGGATCGTATCCCACGAAAGGATGCGTATGTTCAGCCGTTTCTCTGAGTTTTAGGATTCGGTCGCCTATGAAGCGCTTGGTGAAGGCTGTTTCGTCCGTGCTATAAGGCAGTGCGAAAGGCCACGGATGATTGATAAAAGGACACGGACCGATATCCTGATGGGAAAGAGGCATCACGGCCCCTGTCCTGAGCGAATCCCTGGCAGCGAGTCCGCACGGAATTACTCCATAACTCGCGCCTGCTTCCAAAACCGCCTCCCATACTCGGACGAGTTGTGAGGGATCTACGAAGATTTCAAAACCGAACTCCCCCGTGTATCCGGAGCGGGACAAAAGAACCGGTATGGTACCATGTACGAACGTGTTCGCTGCTACCGACTTCTCGTCGAAATGCCCTTTGAAGCTGAAATATGCCATATCCTTCAGGGTAGCTTCTGGGCTCTTGAGAACCTTCATCAACACCCTGGCGGACAGCGGTCCTTGTATATCCATTTTCCCCACCTTGTCCGTGAGGTCTGTGACATCCACTTCCAAACCGGCCGCATGAGCTTTGAGGTGTTGCGAGACTGTGGCCCCCATTCCTGCGTTTACAATCGTCGTATAATTTCCCTGAGCTACCTGATAGACGATAGCGTCATCCAAGACCTCACCCATCTCGTTCAGATAAGCTCCGTAAACGCATCTGCCCGGCACCAGGGGGGTCTTGCTCTTGCTCACGCACGCGTTCAGATCCTTGGTGAAACAGCGTTGCAGCAGATCAAAGGCCTCAGGTCCGTTAATCATTATTGCGGACATGTGGCTGGTGTCGAAGACCCCTGCACCGGCAATGACTATCTGATGCTCCGCAACAGCGCCCGCTGTATACCAGAGGGGCATGCTCCAGCCGGAGAACTCCAGCATATTGGCTCCATGCGCTTTATGCCAGTTGTAAAGAGGAGTTTTCTTCACCGCTCACCTCTGTTCTTTGGCTGAACCAAATTGGGCGAAGCCGTGGCATCCTGGGCATAGACACGCCCTGGTCGGGGGGCCCTAATGATGCTGTCTTGCTTGGGCAGACGTAAAGATGGAATTTAAAGTGTGCAACAGCGTCGCTCCATAGGAAAAGAAACAACACAAAAAGAGCATCCTGAGTTTTGAACAGGATGGCCGCGAGGCGCAAGAAAAACGATCTCCTGAAAACAGCATACCTGAATCACACTCGCGAATCCACGATTGGTAACGTCCTCGGATTGATTTCGCTCACAAGCGTTCAAACGTACGCGCAGTTCATTTCGGATCCCCCGAGATATCGCTAGGCTGGCCCGTTCACTATCTGAACGTGTGAGAGCGCCGCAAGAAAGGAATCTTGTCACGTTGTGCGACTCATTGGCTCAGTGCGGTTCTGCTAACAACAGGGCTAAAATGGGCTCTCATACCGATGTGCTTTCGAATGAGTACCATGGTCGCTGTGGCGACACCGGGTGCCTGAAGACAGGTCAGACATCCTCGCGTCGCCGTAAGCGAAGAAGGCTTCCAGCTTGTCCAAGAATCAGCTACTTAACAACAAAATGGCATGAAACTGATAAGAGCAGTCAGCTAAAACAATCCCCGTGGCCCGATTGACGACGAGGGGATGCATGAGTTGGATTTCCGTCCCATTTTCTGGGGAGTTTGGGTGACGTTCAGTTCGATGGCCACGCCATTTCAAACCCTGTGGATTCAGGTAGGAGTCCGAGAGTATGACACGGAATTGAGTCGTGCCTAGTTTTAAGACACAAAGGATCTCGCTAAGTAGTCAACATTAGTAGCCATGACTTTTGCTTGTCCGATTATAGGACACACCAAGCCCAAAAAGATAGTGAACTTTTCGCGTTACATTAACACTGGCCAAACATTTTTGAC
>JACRDE010000549.1 GCA_016212935.1 Desulfomonile tiedjei
CACTTACTCCGGGGAGAATACCTCTCCCAACGGTGACATTGCGAGCGAAGCGAAGCAATCTCCAAAACCCGAGGGATGGAGATTGCTTCGTCGTTCCACTCCTCGCATGAATCAGGTTCTTGAATTCAGGGCTTCAATAGGATTTAACTGAGCTGCTTTCCACGAGGGATAGATACCGAAAATGAGCCCTGTAACCACCGACGAGAGAAAGGAGATGGCTGCATATTCAGGAGCCACAACAACCGACATGCCAGTAAAGTAGCCTACTCCTGCCGATCCGCACAGTCCCAACAACAGACCCGCTGTGCCGCCGACAACCCCGAGGAACGAAGATTCACCCAGAAATTGAACGAGTATATCCCTTCGCCTCGCCCCGACTGCCCTGCGAATTCCGATTTCGGTGACTCGCTCGCGAATTGATAGCAGCATCACTCCGAGTATCCCCACACCTCCTATGATGAGGGAAATGGCAGCAATACTCGCCACCAGAAGACTGAACGTCTTTGCGACAGAGCCCTGAGTCTCAATTACATCCGCCTGATTCTGAATGGTGAAATCGTTCTCTTTCCCCTCGCGCAGTCGGTGACGTTCCCGCAGCAGAGATCTGATTTCAGCTTCAGCTGAATAAATCTGGTCAAAGCTGGCAGCCTCGACGAACACGTGGCTTAAGTAAGTGACGTTCATTAGTTTATTAAGGGCGGTCCTCAAGGGAACGATAATTTGGTCGTCCTCATCCTCGCCGGACACCGCTCCCTTTGAAGTTGTCACCCCGATCACTTTGAATAGAACCTTTCCAATACTGATCGATTCACCCACAGGGTCCCGGCCGGCAAAAAGGGACTGGACAACCGTCGGACCCACGACCGCTACAGGCGACATCAATCTGTTCTCGTCCGTGTCAAAGAACATTCCAGATTCCAGCGATATGTTCCTCACTTGCTGAATCGATGGGAGAGCCCCCACAATTCGTGTACTGTACGTCATGCTTTCAAATTTGACCGGGAGCTTTTTCGAATATACAGGGACCGCTTGTTTGACTGATGGACACTCTTCGCCGATCATTGAAGCGTCCTTCAGCGTCAGTGTGGTCATTATTCCGAGTTTTCCTGCCTGCCCCTTTACAGCCCTGGATCGCGCGGCGCTGACGACAATCAGATTTGTGCCCATGCTTTCAATCTTCCGGCGCACGTCATCTTCAGCCCCTTTTCCTATGCCCACCATTATTATTACAGAGGCCACTCCTATCATGATGGATAAGACGGCCAAAGCAACGCGCATTGGATGTCCGACAAGAGATTTAATAGCGATCCGAAAACCGCGAAATGGTCCAGTTTTCATTCGTCTACTTTAAAGCGTCGATTGGATTAAGGTGTGCGGCCTTTCTCGCCGGCTGAATTCCCGCAAGCAAGCCCACTATTAACGCGCTCACCAGGGCTACTGCAATCGGCTGCCACATGATGGCATTCGGCAGCTTCATGAAACCCGATAGTATTTTCAATCCAGCCAAGCCTATTATTATTCCCAGTATTCCTCCTGCCAGCGCGATACTCACAGCCTCCATCAGGAACTGCGCAAGAATGTCATTCTTCCGGGCGCCGACTGCACGCCTGATACCGATCTCAGGTTTCCGCTCATTGACTGCGATGAACATTATATTCGCAATTACGATGGCTCCTACAATCAGGGAGATGGCTGACACGAGCAACAAGAACAGGCTGAACGTTGTAGAAAGCTTTGAAGCTATATTCATCACCTGAGTAGGAGTTACCAGGGTAAAGTCGTCCTCCACCCCTTTCTGGAGATTGTGCCTTTCCCGGAGAAGCGCACGAATGTCCTCGACAGTCTGGGACATATTGGAGGCATCGTGCAGAGCGACTTTGATCATGAACAAATAGTCCTGATTGAACACCCTCTTCTGGCCAGTGGAAAGAGGTATTACGACTCGGCTGTCCATGTCCACTCCTGAAACGGCTGTTCCTCGCGGCTCAAGAACACCGATCACCTCAAAGGGATTATTCCCTAAGAGGATCTGTTTTCCCACTGGATCTTCATCCTCGAACAGATCCGTCTGAATGGTTTTGCCAATGACCGCAACTCGTGCGAATTTTGCTGTATCCTCAGAAGAAATGAACCTGCCGCTTTCGGGTGAAGTATTCCAAACTGATTCCCAATTCGGGTTGGCCGCGGCAATAATTGCGTACGAGCTTTTGTTGCCTGACTTTACTAGAAAATCTCTGCGGTTGATTTGAGGACTCACGTCTTTGACATTGATGATTTCGGACATCATTGCCTGCGCGTCTTCTACCCGGAGTGTAGTGGGAATTGGTTGGGGAACACCGGGCTTTCTACCGGCGCCGGCCATTATCATGATCTGATCGAGACCGAATTTTTCAACTTTGCCCATGACCTCAGCTCGTGCTCCGAGAACTGAGGAGGCTATCATGGTGAGAGTAGCCACACCGATGACCACTCCCAGCATCATAAGGAAACTTCTCGTCTTGTTCTCGATCATGGCCCTCAGAGCTTGTTTTCCCATACGAAACATTCTCATATTGCCGCCTCCACAGGGCTTCGGGTGGGACGGTCATTAGAAATTCTGCCGTCCTTCATCTCGACTATCCTGTCGGTTTGCCGGGCTACATCCATGTCATGTGTGACTATGACCAGAGTGGTCCCCGAAGAGTGGAGTTCTCGAAAAATTTTCATGATTTCCTGGCCCGAAGCTGAATCGAGGTTTCCTGTGGGCTCGTCCGCCAGAATGATCCGAGGATTGTTGATCAACGACCTTGCGATAGCCACTCGCTGTTGCTGGCCGCCGGAGAGTTCTCGGGGAAGGTGATCCATGCGGTCGGCAAGTCCCACTGAAGTAAGAACCTTAACGGCCCTGTCCTTCAGGTCTCCATCCGAATCACCGTATATCAGCGGCAGAATGACGTTTTCCCAGGCAGTCATCCGGGGCAGCAGATGAAAGGACTGGAAGACAAACCCGATTTTTTCATTTCTTATTCGGGATAGCTCGTCATCGTCCATATCCTGAACCGGAACCCCATCGAGGATGTACTCTCCTGATGATGGTTTGTCCAGGCATCCGAGAATATTCAACAAAGTGCTCTTACCCATGCCCGAAGGCGCCATGATCGCAATGAACTCCCCCTTTTGAACGGAGAGCGAAACGTCCTGGAGAACTTGCACTTCAATGCTCTCTTTGCGAAAGACTTTTGAAAGGTTTTTCACCTCTATCATTATTGATCTCCATTTATCTATTTTCGTGGCATGTCACCAATTACTACAAGATCTCCTTCCCGCAGGCCGTCAGAGATTTCCGTGTAAGACTGATCTTTCCATCCCACATCCACAAATCTCTTTTCAGGAGTCCCTTTTTCCATGGCTAGTACGAATTTTCTCTGGCCTTCACGCTGGACGGCCTTATTGGGCACGGTAAGGACTCCCTTGCGCTGCTCCAAGAATATCAATACGTTGGTCGTCATGTCTGGCATCAACTTGCCTTCGGTATTGTCGACGCTGACTGAAGCCATGTAATACACAACGTTGTCCTGAATGGTGGCTGAAGGGTAGATAGAGGTTACTTTGCCCTTGAACTCCACGGAGGGATGGGCTGCCACCGTGAATATTGAATCCTGATCGAGCTTAACCTTGCCGATATCGTTTTCGTCCACGTAAGCCAGTACTTCCAAACGATCGAGGTCGATAATCTTGATGAAGGTGGGAGAATTGAGTCCTGTGGTGACAGTTTCTCCTTGTATGGTGTTCACTGATGCCACAGTTCCCTTAATTGGGGCCGTAATCGTGGCGTACGAGAGCTGTGCTTTCGCGACATCCAACTCAGCCTGAGCTTTCAATTTTCGGGCCTTGGCAATCGCATACAATGCTTCGGTGAGGTCCATTTTCTGCGCAGAAATTGACACTGAAGAATGCAGTTGCGTGTCCCGAAGGTAGTCCTTCGACAACCGAGTTTCCTCGGCTGTTGCCTCTGCAAGAATCGCGTCCTGCAATTTCACTTTTGCGATCAAATCATCCTGCTCGATCTTGGCGATGACCTGCCCTTGAACGACCTTGTCACCCACATTAATAGGCAACTCCACGACCTTTCCGGGAGTCCTGGCACCAACTTTAACCTCGGCACCGACCAGAGGTTTTACGATGCCGGTTGCTTGGACGGTTGCACCCAAATCACGCTTCAGGACCTTTGCCAATTTGTAATCCTGTTTGGGTTTACTCGAGAAACTCCCGTTGACAGCGAAAATCCCGACAGCGAGAGCAACCACTGCGGAACAGACCAGAATTAAAAGAAGTTTACGTTTCCAACGTTTCTCGGACATAAGTTACTCCGTATTCAGCGCCTGTCTGTAATTTCTCCGAACGGACTTTTGCCTCCCATAGGGCCGCAGCCGATCATCCTTTCCTTCAGATAGGCACGAAATTTTTTCCGGTCTTCCGGTCCCAGCGATTGTGCCACCTGGGAAAGTATCCCAACGCCTGCCCGGCGGACTTGAAACTGAAGTTGATCCATTTGGGACAGTTTACTTTCCACCTCCGACGGTTCTATGTTTTCAGCAGTAATGGATTCCATCAACTCGGAACGAAGAGACAGTATTTTGCTCCGCAGCTTGTCAATCTCTTCCCTTTCGCTTTTTACCTTGGTTCTAAGCTCGTCCGCCTTGGCGGCTTCAAGCTTCAATTCTTCTTTGATGAACTGCTGAACTGATTTGGAGGATAAAGAGGATTCAGATGCCTCTGCGGGTCTTTTCCACCAGACAACTGCTGCGCTGCCAAGGACTGCAGCATTCAGCATAAGTGAAAAAATCAGGACATAAAGAAGTGCGGATCTGTTCATTTAACGGTTTCCTTGATCATCTTTATAGAGAAAGTCAAAGCTCGCGGGATCTGAGGAGTTGTTTCCAAAAACGAGCGAAACGACATCATCCTGTTGAGGGAGATGGATACCGTTGAAGGAGTAGAGAAGATTCGACCCTGTCAGCATCCCCAAACACAATGCCACCATGATTACCCCTGCTGCATGCAACGGTTTGAGCACCCTCAAAGGCGCGAATAATCTTGCCAAGATTCCGGCATTGCGGTCTTTCCGCATCTCTTCGGTGACTCGAGCTATGATCCTTTGATTCAGAAAGGGTGGAACCGGTGGATCGGCAGAGGACCTCAAGAAATGCTCTACGTGCTTAAATTCACGATCTGCCATCCGACACTCGTCGCATTTCTCCAGATGTTCCAGAAGAGATTCGACTTCAGGATCGGACAGTTCCCCTCTGTGAAACTGGGAAATCTGGATCTGTCGATCTTTACAGTTCATGAATTGTCCTCCTAACTACTTATACGGATGAAACAGAAAAATCATGCGGGAGAGATCGAAGAAAAACTAAACAGAGAGAAATTTCCCCAAATTCCGTTTAGCTCTAACCAAGAGGGACTCTACTGCGGAAACGGATATCTGCATCACGTTGGCTATTTCCTTGACGGTCAATCCTTCGTAATACTGCAAAATAATGGCTGTCTTCTGATTCTCCGGGAGAACTTGAAGAGCATCCAAGATTCTCTTTGATTCCTCAGCCTTCGACAATTGCTCTTCCGGGGTCCGGACGGTACTCATTTGATCCCCGGTCATCAATTCTGACTCAGAAGATGATGTATGTAATTCGGAGATCGCTCTTATCCATGATTTTCGCGATCGGACAATATCAATACCGGTGTTGCGTACGACAGCAAGAACCCAATTCTTTACCGGAAACCGCGCATCGTACTCCCAGGCTCTTTGATATATTCTCAGAAATACTTCCTGGGATACATCTTCCGCGAGAAATTCGTCGTTGGTCAATCGCAGGGCAAATCTAAAGACTGGAGCCAAGTAGCGGTTCACAAACACGCTGAAAGCGGCCTCATCCCCGTTCGCAAGCGCTTCCAGTAGATCTTTGTCAGATAAATGGTGCAACTCAAACCTTTCTGTGAAGCGGGATTTCCAGCGATGGTGTTGAATAAAGGACTGCGCTTACATAGGTTTTTCAGGACATCTTATACCGATTCGGCACAAAGTGTACAACTTCCCTGCACAGGCGGCTTAGTACCAGTGCCCCATCAAACAGGTAACGAGCGGAGTTGCCGTCTGCGTGACTTATCCGAAGCGAAAGCACGCTGTGCCGCTCGCAGCAAATGAGATTTCCCGAACACGGTCTTGTCCCGGCTTGAACACGACTTACTTGAAAGAGCATGGGTATCCGAGCGATGCTCCAAGACCGTTCCCGAGGGAACGAATGCAGATAGATGGGTACGCCTCTGAATCTCCTGTCACACTCAAACAGCCGAAACGCGAAATAGAACAAAACAATATCGTGGGTTTCAGAGCCGTGGAGAGGTAAGTGACCGCTATTCCGAGCCAACCAACTATCATTAAGCCCTTGGCAACTCAGTTCCCTGTGATGTATATTGCAGGGGCCGAGGTTGTATCTGGTGTGCCGAAGGCCCGAGATAACAATGTCACTCGGCTCCCGGACCGCAACTGACCTGGCCCAGGGCCTGCATAGCATATGTTGTTTTGTAGTATCACAGTCCAAATTGTCTTCCGATAAGGGCGAACTTGGGGGATCGAAGTGCTAGAAGGCAAAATGGTTCATTACCCCTGGAAGCCTGTGGTCACCGGTTGGCTTGTACGTTCTTTGTTACTGTTTTTTCTGATCTTCCACCTAAGCATATCTTTTTTTTCGGTAAACGCAAAAGACAATCCCCACGTCGTCATTTTGAACTCTTACCACAACGGGTTCGCCTGGTCCGATGCGGAGGAATCAGGGTTTCTCGAACGTCTGCGTGAAGTCTATCCTGATCTGGATATCCCAATTGAGTATCTGGACGCCAAGCGCCACCCTGATGCGGCAAACTTGGAGCGAATCAAGGAGGTCTTGCTCCACAAGTACGAGGGGAAGCGGATCGACCTGGTGGTCGCGTTTGACAATCCTGCCCTGAATATGCTCGTGCGCCACTGCAACGAGCTCTTTGCACATGTTCCGGTTGTTTTTTCAGGCATCAGTGATTTCGAGCACTCCATGCTGCCCGAACGCAAGAGAGTGACAGGTGTAGCTGAAATTCATGACGTGGAACGCACTCTTGAAATGGCTCTCGCCCTCCATCCTGGAACGAGACACATCCTGGTAATCCACGATCATACAAACAGTGGCCTGTCGGCACGCCGGGATATGGAATCCATTGTTCCGTCATTTCACGGCCGAGTGAAGATCAGCTTCATGCCGCCGGTCACTTTTGACGAGGCAAGAGCCCAGATCAGTTCGCTTCCTCAAAATGCACTAGTTCTAATACATTCGTTCTCCACTGATCGCTCCGGACAAAGCCTTTCTCTGTCCCAGAGCACCAAGGTTTTTACTGCTGCGGCACAAGTCCCAGTATACGGGTTGCATGAGACGCGGCTGGGGCATGGCATCGTCGGCGGTTACTTGTTAGGAGGCCGAGAGCATGGCCGGCGGGCTGCGGACATCGCTCTGAGGATCTTAGCCGGCGAAGATTCGGACAGCATCCCTGTGGACCTGACCAGCACAGCAAGGCCCATGTTCGATTACGCTCAACTCGCCAGGTTCGGATTATCTCCGGAAGCCGTCCCTCCGGACAGCATCATAATCAACCGGCCTGATTCCGCCTTCGAGGAATACAGGCAACTACTGCTCGGAGCCCTGGCCGTCATGACGATTCTAGTCGTAATGGTGGCGGTCCTCGGCATTTCCAACGTTCGTCGCCGGCAGGCGGAGAAGGCGATGAACGAGAGCGAAGAACGTCTTCGGTTCGCACTCGAAGGAACCAGCGACGGCATTTGGGATTGGAATCTCAAGACTGGTGAGGTGTATTTCAGCCCTCGCTATTACACGATGCTAGGATACGATCCGCACGAGTTCCCAGCTTCCTATGACAGTTGGCGGAAATTGCTTCACCCCGATGATGCAGAGAAGTCCGAAAAGATGGTCAAGCGCGCTATTTACGAGCATTCGTCCTTGGCCATTGAATTCCGAGTGAAAGCAAAGACCGGCGGATGGATATGGGTTCTCGGACGGGGAAAGGTAGTTGAAGTGGACCCCGAGGGGGCCCCGATTCGTATTGCCGGCTCCCATACAGATATTACTGAACGGAAGCAGGCGGAAGAAGAAGTCCGCGAGAGCGAGGAACGTCTCCGTTTAGCCTGGGAGACCTGTCCTGACGCATTCAGTATCAGTCGTTTGAGAGACGGAGTGTATGTGGACATCAACCAGGGCTATTCCGAGTTGACCGGATATGGTCGTGATGAGTTGATAAATAAATCCTCGCTCGATAAAGCTCTTTGGGTGGATTTGAAGGATCGTCAATCCCTCGTGGAGAGAGTGACGAATCAGGGACACGTGCGTGACTTCGAGACAAAGTTTCGCACTAAGAAAGATGAAATAAGAACAGTCCTGATATCAAGTGGGTTGATGATGCTGGACGGAGAGCCCCACCTGCTTGCCCTCACAAAAGACGTCGAAAATGTTAAGCAGGCACAGGACACTCTTCGGTTCACTCAATTTGCTGTAGACCACAGCTCGGATGCCGCTTTCTGGCATTCACCCGACGGGTGCATCTTCTACGTGAATGAGGCGGCCTGCAATTCCCTGGGATACTCGAGGGATGAGCTTCTGGGGATGAAAATACCTGATATCGATCCTGATTTCCCGTCGGAGACATGGAGAGACAAATGGCGAGAAATGAAGCGGATCGGAAGTACTACCCTGGAGTCGCACCACCGAGCCAAGGATGGCCGGATATTTCCGGTAGAAGTGAGAGTGAACTACCTCAGGTTTGGTGGGCAGGAATTCTACTGCGCATTCGTTCGTGACATCACAGAACGCAAGAGGATTGAAGAGGAAATCCGCCGGCTCAACGAATCCCTCGAACAGCGCGTGCTCGAGCGTACAGCACAGCTCGAGGCCGCCAGGAAAGAGCTGGAGGCTTTCTCTTACTCCGTTTCGCACGACCTCAGAGGCCCTCTGCGCGCAATTGACGGCTATGCACGCATTCTTGAGGAAGACTACCAAGCCGTGTTCGATGGCGAAGGACGTCGCGTGCTGGGAGTCGTGCGCAGCGAGGCCCGGCGAATGGGTAAGCTAATCGACGATCTGCTGCGGTTCTCTCGTCTGGGCCGTCAGCCTCTGCAAAAGGTCGACACGGATATGACACTGCTCGCTGGGGAAGTCTTTGAACAGCTGACTCCGGATTCCTCGGATCGGCGGGTCAAATTTCGCTTGTCCCCGCTGCCGATAGTCAAGGGAGACCCCGCGTTACTGAGGCAACTCTGGACCAACCTGCTCGGGAATGCCATCAAATTTTCCCGAGATCGCGACCAACCTCTAATCTCGGTGAGCGGCTCGATCCAATGCGAAGCAGCCGTATATCTCGTCAAAGATAACGGCGCTGGCTTTGACATGAAATATGCGGATCGACTGTTCGGAGTTTTTCAGCGTCTGCATGCCCAGGACGAGTTCGAGGGCACCGGCGTTGGACTGGCCTTGGTTCAGCGAATAGTGCATCGCCATGGCGGACGTATATGGGCAGAAGCCGGGGTGGGGCAAGGAGCAACGTTTTACTTCAGCCTACCGCAAACTTAGGGGGATTTAATGGACAAACCGGAGAGTCTGTATGGTGCAGTCGAGATCCTGCTCGTTGAGGACAACCCACACGACGCGGAGCTGACTCAACGTGAGCTGAGAAAATACAACATGGCTAATCGTCTGGTGTGGGTCAAGGAC